>CALWFS010000109.1 GCA_944377705.1 uncultured Mediterraneibacter sp.
CTCCAGATATACAGTTTTATTATTTCAACTGTCTACCTAAAGGGGAGCATATCAAAGGCATAGCTGCCTTTTTTTTGTGACGGCGATGAGCCAGGCTGAGGGGGTACATTGTCTGCACGAACTACGGACAATACCTGGACTTCTATATAGGATCATCTAATGTTAGGATATAAACATCAAAAAAGGAAAGGAAGAAAGCCAGTGCTTACAGATCTGTTGAAAAAAGAAAATGTAAAAATCAAAGAGGGTGTTCAGAACTGGCAGGAAGCAGTAAGAGTAAGTCTGCAGGATCTGGTGAAAGGAGGATATGTCGAAGAACGGTATATTGACAATGTAATCAGCAGTACACATCAGTATGGCCCGTATTACATTCTGGCAGAAGATATCGCTCTGATTCACGGCAGGCCGGAGGCAGGGGTGTTAAGGAGACAGATGGCAGTAACGCTCTTAAGAAAACCGGTGCGATTCCCGGGTGACAGTTATCCGGTACGGCTTATGATTGCTCTTGCCGCGACAGATTCCGAATCCCATCTGGATGCTATGAAAGTTCTTGCCACAATCCTCATGGATGAAACAAAGATTCAGGAGATGACAGAAGCTGATACCCCGGAAACATTGTACCAACTGTTTTTAAAAGCAGAAGAAGAAACAGAAGAATAGGAGAAGATTAAGATGATTATATTAGAAACATTACAGGAACTTCTTTCCACACCTTCGCTTCTCGTAGGGATTATGGCGTTTATAGGTCTTGTGCTTCAGAAGAAACCTGTAGAAGATGTTGTAAAAGGGACAATCAAGACAATAGTGGGCTTTCTTGTGTTGACAGCCGGATCTTCTTTTTTACAAAGTGGATCTTTGAATGATTTTGGAATACTTTTCAACTTTGCCTTTAATGTACAGGGAGTTGTGCCTAATAATGAGGCGGTTGTGTCTCTTGCAATGGCAGATTATGCTACACCGACAGCGCTGATTATGTGCTTTGGTATGATTGCGAATATTGTGATGGCCCGTTTTAGCAGATGGAATTATATTTTCCTTTCAGGGCATGTAACGCTGTATCTTGCCTGCATGATTGCCGTAGTATTAAGTGTTGGAGGCCTGTCAGGTCCGGCATTAATTCTGGGAGGAGCATTAACTTTAGGCCTTGCGATGGCAATGTTCCCGGCAGTAGTTCAGAAAACAATGACTAAGGTAACAGGCACTGAGGATATTGGTTTTGGCCATTTCTCTACGGTGGCATACTGGATTTCCATTCAGATTTCAAAGATGGCCAGCAGAAAGGAAATCAGGGCCGATAAGGTAAAATCAACAGAAGATATCAATTTCCCGAAGAGAATATCCTTTCTGCGCGATACAACAGTAGCTATCTCAGTTACTATGCTGGTGTTATTTATTATCGTCACAGGAATTTCAGCTGCAAGACCAGGTTTTAACGAACTGGATACAAATTATGTGACAGGCGGATATGCGAACTGGCTGATTTATGCAATTACATCAGGACTGAATTTTGCCGGTGGAATATACATCATATTATCCGGTGTAAGAATGGTGCTTTCCGAAATCGTTCCGGCATTCAGGGGGATTGCGGATAAGCTTGTTCCTAATGCAAAACCCGCAATTGACTGCCCCGTGCTTTATCCTTATGCGCCGAATGCGGTATTGATCGGTTTTCTCGTATCTTTTGCTGGCGGTGTTGCAGGTATGTTTATTCTTTATGGGATAAATGCCGCATGGGGAACAGCGGTTCTTCCACTGATACTTCCGGGGGTTGTGCCACATTTCTTCTGTGGGGCAAGTGCAGGTGTGCTTACAAATGCAGAAGGCGGATTAAAAGGCTGTGTCATCGGAACGTTTATACATGGAATAGTTATTACGATTCTTCCGGCACTGCTAATGCCAGTGCTTGGAAACCTGAATTTTGCCGGTACTACATTTTCGGACGCGGATATGTGTGCGATGGGCCTGGTACTTGGAAATATTGCGAGATTTGTTCAGGGTAATCTGCTCTTAGTGATTTGTGTAGTATTCTTCCTGCTGCCTATTATTTATAACTTTGCTGCGCCAGGAAAAAAAGAAACAGAAAGATAAATTATTTTATAAAAAGGAGAAACAGATATGGAAATCAGAAAAATTATGTGCTGCTGTGGACAGGGATTAGGATCATCCTTAATTATTCGTATGAATGTAGAAAAAACATTAAAAAAGCTCGGAAAGACCGGAATTGAGGTATTGCATGCTTCTCTTTCTGATGCATCTCCGACATCTGCGGACCTGTTTGTGGTAGGGGGTGATCTGGAGGCTTTTACAGATTCTTTCCCGCGCATTGTTTTGCTTGACAATATTGTCTCGCTTCCTGAACTGGAAGAAAAGCTGAAAAAGGTATTTGAAGAAGAATAGGCTCAATTGGAGGAGTAAGAATGAATGAAAGATATCTTAGGGAAATGGCAAAAGAAGTTAGAAAAGATATTTTAAGAGCAGTACATTCAGCCAAATCCGGACATCCGGGCGGTTCACTTTCAGCGGCGGATCTGTTTACTTATTTATATTTTGCAGAAATGAATATTGATCCGAAGAATCCTGCTGATATGGAGAGAGATCGATTCGTTCTTTCCAAAGGACATACTGCGCCTGGGCTGTATGCAGTACTGGCCGAAAAAGGATATTTCCCGAAAGAAGATCTTCTTACATTACGGCATGCGGGGAGTTATCTTCAGGGACACCCTGATATGAAACATACTCCGGGGATAGATATGTCAACTGGCTCGCTGGGGCAGGGAATTTCAGCAGCGGTAGGAATGGCGTTGGCGGCAAAACTAAGTCAGAAAGCATATCGCGTTTATACACTGGTGGGTGATGGAGAACTTCAGGAAGGTCAAGTGTGGGAAGCGGCTATGTTTGCCGCCCATAGAAAGCTGGACAATCTTGTTGTTATTGTAGATAATAATAATCTTCAAATTGACGGTACTGTAGAAGAAGTAAATTCTCCATATTCGATCGATGAAAAATTTCGAGCGTTCGGTTTCCATGTAATTACAATAGATGGACATGATTTCACACAAATTTCAGACGCTTTTTGTGAAGCAAGAAAGACTCAGAACGTACCCGCAGTAATTATTGCCAGAACTGTTAAAGGCAAAGGAGTTTCTTTTATGGAAAACCAGGTGGGATGGCATGGTAAAGCGCCTGATGGCAGTCAGCTTGAACAGGCGCTTGTGGAAATTCAGGATTCCGGCTATGGAAAAGGAGGGACATCCGAATGACAACAGAAGAAAACCGAATAGCAACGAGAGACAGTTATGGCGCTACGCTTGTGGAACTTGGAAAACAGTATGAAGAACTGGTCGTAATGGATGCAGATCTGGCAGGGGCAACAAAGACAGGGATATTCAGGGATGTCTTTCCTGACAGGCATATCGACTGTGGAATTGCAGAGTGCAATATGATGGGAATTGCTGCCGGACTTGCGGCAAGTGGGAAAATTCCATTTGCCAGTACCTTTGCAATGTTTGCAGCGGGAAGAGCATTTGAACAGATAAGAAATTCAGTAGGATATCCACATCTGAATGTGAAGATTGGGGCAACTCACGCAGGAATTTCTGTGGGAGAAGACGGGGCAACACACCAGTGCAATGAAGATATTGCATTGATGCGAACTATTCCGGGAATGACTGTTATTAACCCGTCAGACGATACAGAGGCAAGGGCCGCTGTTAAAGCAGCGTTTCTTTATAACGGGCCGGTATATCTTCGTTTTGGCAGGCTGCCTGTACCTGTTTTTAACGATCCTGACACTTATGAATTCAAAATTGGAAAAGGTGTTGTTTTGCGGGAAGGAAAAGATGTTACATTGATCGCCACCGGCCTGGAAGTATATGAAACACTTCTCGCTGCGGAAAAATTAAAGGAAAATGGAATTTCTGCCAAAGTTATTAATATTCATACAATTAAGCCGTTGGATAAAATACTGATTGCGGAAGCTGCCGGAGAAACGGGAAAAGTAGTTACAGTAGAAGAACATTCCGTAATTGGCGGTCTGGGAGATGCAGTGTGTTCGGCACTATCAGAATTATGTCCGACTCCGGTGTTGAAAATAGGCGTAGAGGATACATTTGGGGAATCAGGTCCTGCTCTCGAATTATTAAAGAAATATGGTCTGGATTCAGACTCAATTTATAATAAAGTGAAGGTATTTCTGGAACTGTAAAAGTTGGAGATTACAGCACTCGTATTATTTGAAGTAGAAAGGTATGATCCCTGCTTGATGAAGAAATAATCAAGCGGGGGTCATACTTTTTTACAAAAAACTTCTAATAAATATCCTGCAGGCACTCTGACCGCATAAGTTTTGCTTATGAGATCCAGTGGAAATGCGAATTGTTCTTTCCGGAAAAAGTTCTAAAATAACAAGCAGACAGGAACATATCCAAAAGGAGGAAATTACAGTGAGCAGAACATTGATCGTTTATTATTCCAGGAAAGGTGAGAATTACTGGAACGGAAGCATTAAGAATCTCGAGAAAGGAAATACGGAGATCGTGGCGGAAATGATCGCCGATATGACCGGCGGGGATTTGTTCGAGGTGGATACAGTGAAGACGTATCCGGCAGACTACTATGCATGTATCGATGAGGCAAAGGCAGAGCTTCGAAACGGCGATCGCCCGGAAGTAAAAGCATATGCGGACAATATGGATGAGTACGACACCATTTTTATCGGATATCCGAACTGGTGGGGAACCATGCCGATGGCAATGTTTACTTTCCTGGAGCATTATGATCTGTCAGGCAAAAAGATCCTTCCGTTTTGTACAAACGAAGGCAGCGGAATGGGCGGAAGTGAAAGGGATCTGAAGAAAATCTGCAAAGGCGCTGATGTGAAGACGGGCCTGTCCATTCACGGAGCTGAGGCGGCGCAGTCCCGGCCAAAGGTAGAGTCCTGGGTTAGAAAAATGAGGTGAAAACGGGAGGTATGGATAAATGAAAACCAGAATTCTTGGAAGCAGTCTTGAAGTATCGGCTGTCGGGCTGGGATGTATGGGATTAAGCCAGAGCTACCCGCCGTTTCCGGATAAAGACGAAGCTGTCTCTTTTCTGAGAAGAGCCGTGGAGATGGGAGAGGATTTCTTTGATACCTCAGAGCTATATGGTATTTATGCCAATGAAGAACTGGTAGGCGAGGCTCTGGAACCTGTTCGTGACCAGGTGATTCTCGCAACGAAATTCGGATGGAACATCAAAGACGGAAAATGTGTGGGGCTGGACAGCCGTCCTCAGACGATACGAAAAGCAGTGGAAGGGTCGCTTACACGGCTGCGCACAGACCATATTGATCTCTGCTATCAACATCGGGTGGATCCGGAAGTTCCGATTGAAGAAGTGGCGGGAACGATGAAAGAACTGGCAGAAGAGGGAAAAATCCTTCACTGGGGACTGTCGGAGCCGGGAATTGAGACGATTCGCAGAGCTCACAGGGTATTTCCGCTGACTGCCGTGCAGAGTGAGTATTCAATGTGGTATAGAGAGCCGGAAAAAGAATTGATACCTGCTCTGGAGGAACTGGGAATCGGTTTTGTGCCTTTCAGCCCTCTGGGAAAAGGTTTCCTGACCGGAACTGTAAGAAAGGAGCAGTCCTTTGCCGACAATGATATCCGTCATACGATTCCCCGGTTCAATGATCCGGGAAACATGGAGAAGAACCAGACGATGGCAGATAAAATAAAGAATTTCTCAAAAGCGCATGAATTATCTCCGGCGCAGGCTGCATTGGCATGGATTCTCCATCAGAAACCATGGATCGTGCCCATACCTGGGACAAAGACAGAGGACAGGCTTCAGGAAAACATGAGTGCGGCCTACGTAAAATTAAAAGACGAGGACTGGAAAGAACTGGGAGATATTCTTGATCAGACAGAAGTCTTTGGAGAACGTTATTCTGAGAGTATGCTGAAAATGACCGGCAGATAGAGTTATCAAAAAGAAAGAGGTGTGTGAATCATGAAAAAAGATGTGATGATTTTAACAGGAGCAGGACAGATTGGTATGGCGATCGCCCGCCGTATGGGAGCGGGTATGAAAATCGTGATTGGCGATAAAAAACCGGAGAATGCACAGGCCATCGCAAAAATCATGAAGGATGCAGGTTTCGATGTGGAGGCCATGGAAATGGATCTTTCTTCCAGAGCATCTATCAAAAAGCTGATCGCAAAGGCACAGGAGTACGGAGAGATTGCCATGCTGGTGAATGCGGCCGGCGTTTCACCAAGTCAGGCTCCTGTAGAGGCTATTCTGAAAGTGGATCTCTACGGAACAGCGGTACTTCTCGAAGAAGTTGGAAAGGTGATCAAAGAAGGCGGTGTCGGCGTTACGATTTCCAGCCAGTCCGGACACCGGATGCCGGCTCTGACCCCGGAGGAAGATGAACAGCTTGCATGTACGCCTGCGGAAGAACTCCTGGAACTGGATATCCTTCAGCCGAAGAATATCAAAGATACTCTTCATGCATATCAGATGGCGAAACGCTGCAATGAGAAACGCGTTATGGCAGAGTCTGTAAAGTGGGGGGAAAAGGGAGCCCGTGTAAACTCCATCTCTCCCGGAATTGTTGTTACGCCGCTGGCAATCGATGAATTCAATGGTCCCCGTGGAGATTTCTATAAGAATATGTTTGCAAAATGCCCGGCGGGACGCCCGGGGACCGCGGATGAGATAGCAAATGTGGCAGAACTTCTCATGAGTGACAAAGGCGCATTTATCACAGGTGCGGATTTCCTGATCGATGGCGGTGCCACAGCATCCTATTTCTATGGACCGCTGAAGCCAGAAGCATAACAGCAGTTAGAAGGAGAGCAGCTAAGGCGGACACAGACCAAACGACAGGATACAGATCAAAGCCGGTTCTTGTCTCCCCACTCACACATTCCGTCCAGAATAGGGATCAGGGATTTCCCCCTTTCAGTCAGACTGTACTCTACTTTGGGCGGGATCTGGGGGTATTCTTCTCTGTGGACAAGCTGGTCTGCTTCCAGTTCTTTTAATGTGGAGCTCAGCGTTTTATAGGAAATCTGTC
>CALWFS010000110.1 GCA_944377705.1 uncultured Mediterraneibacter sp.
TTTGCGGAGCTCAGGGCGGATATGGTGGGAGCTTATTATGGATTTTATTTTCTCGAATTCGCGGATTATTATACGAAGGAATTTAATGATGAGCGGGAAATGTTAAAGCTTCTGTATCAGACGCTGCGTGCCCTGATCAGTCCTCATATCCCGAACCGGCTCATCCGCTGCATATTTGAACTGAAAGCATTGACCATTAACGGACAGGCGCCCCAGGTGTTCCAGTGCATCACTTGCGGAAATAAGGACAGACCTGCGGTTTTCAGCGCCGCAAAAGGCGGACTGGTCTGTAATGAATGTGACAGAGACGTGATCGACGGCGTCATACTGGACAACTCGACTTTATATAGCATGCAATATATAGAATCCAGCAGTATAGAGAAATTGTATACATTTACAGTGACGGATAAGGTGCTGGATGAGCTCGGAAAGATCACGGAACGGCTCATGGAAGTGTATGTTGGAAAGCGGTTTAAGTCGCTGGAGATATTGGAGACACTGATTCACGAATGAAATTTTCCGGAGGAGATAAGAGTACTTTTACTCAGAAAGGGGATAATATGACAGATCATATAAAAATGGCAGCTGTAGATATAGACGGCATGTTTGTACATTCTGATTATACATATGATGTTCCGCGTTTTAAGAGGCTGCTGTCATGCATGAAAAAAGAAGGGTGTAATTTTGTTGTGGCGAGTGGTAATCAGTATTACCAGCTGCGAGACCTTTTCCCGGGATATTATGATGAATTGTCATTTGTGGCTGAAAATGGAGCGTTTGTAAAAGACCATAAAGAACTGGTTTTTACTGCTGACATGCCAAAAGAAACCGTGGATCTTGTTATTGATGTGTGCAGAGAATATCCTGAAATCATGAATGTTTTGTGCGGGGTGAAAAGTGCTTACTGTCAGCGCGGGAGTGTGAGTCAGGAGTTCTTTGATCTTACGGGGATTTATTACCATCGCTTAAAATGGGTAGATGATTTTAAAAGCGTGAATGACCGGATTTTAAAATTTGCTCCGACAGTCCCGGAGGAAAAAACATATTATTATTATTATGATATGTTCTGTGAAAGGCTGCGGGGAAAGGTGGAGCCGGTTACAAGCGGTCACAGTTATGCTATGGACAATGCAGCGCCGGATGTAAAAAAAGCTGCAAAATACGTATGTCCTTCCAATGAAGAAGACGGCGTGCTTGTTACTTTAGAAAAGATTTTCTGCTGAAAGAGAAACTGTATATTTCTGGTATGATTACAGGGGAAGGGTGGTTTACAAAAATGTCTGTACCCGTTATAATAAGTACCGATTGAAAAAAGAATGTGAGGAACATAACTATGGTTGAAAAGACAATGGATAAAATTGTGGCGCTTGCCAAATCACGGGGATT
Source organism: uncultured Mediterraneibacter sp. (assembly GCA_944377705.1). GTDB lineage: Bacteria > Bacillota > Clostridia > Lachnospirales > Lachnospiraceae > Mediterraneibacter. The sequence goes on from CALWFS010000110.1 coordinate 1,387, forward strand.
CGTATATCCGGGGTCCGAGATTTACGGAGGTCTGGCTAACACATGGGACTACGGAAATCTTGGTGTGGAGCTGAAAAATAACGTAAAGAAAGCATGGTGGAAGAAATTCGTGCAGGAAAATCCTTATAATGTAGGAGTTGACTGCGCGATCCTGATGAACCCGCAGACTTGGGTGGCATCCGGGCATCTTGGGGGATTCAGCGATCCTCTGATGGACTGTAAAGAATGTCATGAGCGTTTCCGCGCAGATAAGCTGATCGAGGATTACTGCGAAGAAAAGGGACTTGAGCTGGAGGGCTCTGTGGACGGATGGTCACAGGAGCAGATGACAGCGTTTATCGAGGAGCACCAGATCCCGTGTCCCACCTGCGGCAAACACAATTTTACGGATATCCGTCAGTTCAACCTGATGTTCAAGACATTCCAGGGCGTGACTGAGGACGCTAAGAATACAGTGTACTTAAGACCGGAGACTGCACAGGGCATCTTCGTGAACTTCAAGAATGTACAGCGTACTTCCAGAAAGAAGCTGCCTTTTGGTATCGCACAGATCGGAAAATCCTTCCGAAATGAAATCACGCCGGGCAACTTTACATTCCGTACAAGAGAGTTTGAGCAGATGGAGCTTGAGTTCTTCTGCAAGCCGGATACAGATCTTGAGTGGTTTGATTACTGGAAAAACTTCTGTCTGAACTGGCTGTCCTCTCTTGGCTTGAAAGAGGATGAGGTGCGCTACCGGGACCACGACAAAGAGGAGTTGTCATTTTACAGCAAGGCAACCACGGATGTGGAATTCCTTTTCCCATTCGGATGGGGCGAACTGTGGGGCATCGCGGACCGTACAGATTATGACCTGACACAGCATCAGAATGTATCCGGCCAGGATCTGACCTATTTTGATGATGAAGCAAAAGAGAAATATATCCCGTACGTGATCGAACCGTCTCTCGGTGCAGACCGTATGGTGCTGGCATTCCTGTGCAGCGCGTATGATGAGGAAAATATCGGTACAGAAGAAAAACCGGATATGCGTACAGTGCTTCATTTCCACCCGGCGCTGGCTCCGGTGAAGATCGGCGTGCTGCCGCTCTCCAAAAAGCTGAATGAGGGCGCGGAGAAGATTTATACAGAACTGTGCAAATATTACAACTGCGAGTTCGATGACCGCGGAAATATTGGAAAGCGCTATCGCCGTCAGGACGAGATCGGAACTCCGTTCTGCGTGACATATGACTTTGAGTCAGAAGAAGACGGGGCTGTTACTGTCCGCGACCGTGATACCATGGAACAGGAGAGGGTCAAGATCGAAGACCTGAAGGCATATTTTGAAAAAAAATTCGAGTGGTAATATATTTGGGGGCGTAGTGAAATCATATTTTACTACGTCCCCAAATAACAAATAGAAAGGAAAGTGATACTGAATGAAACAGAATATTTGGACAACTTACAGTGAAGATCAGCTGAGGGAATTACAGGACATTACAGACAGATATAAATCCTGCCTTGATGAAGGCAAAACTGAGCGAGAGTGTGTGGAGCTGAGCATTCGCATGGCTCGGGAAGCAGGATACCGTGACCTGAAAGAAGTGATGGCAGCAGGGGAAGGTCTGAAAACCGGCGACAAAGTTTACGCAGTAAACATGGACAAGATGCTTGCCCTCTTCCGCATAGGGGAGGAGCCCATTTCAGCCGGGATGAATATCCTTGGCGCGCACATTGATTCTCCGCGTATCGATGTGAAACAGAATCCGCTCTATGAAAGTGACGGATTCTCCTACCTTGACACCCATTATTACGGCGGCATTAAGAAATATCAGTGGGTAGCGCAGCCCCTTTCCCTTCACGGTGTTATTGCCAAAAAGGACGGCTCGGTTGAGAAGGTAAATATCGGAGAGAGCGAGGGAGATCCGATATTTGTGATCACGGATCTTCTGATCCATCTTGCTCAGGAACAGCTTGAGAAAAAGGCATCCAAAGTGATCGAGGGGGAGAAACTGGACCTGTTAATAGGCAACCGGCCGATCGGTGAAGTGATCGGAGATAAAGATCAAAAAGAAGCTGTCAAAGCAAATATCCTTCAACTATTAAAAGAGAAGTATGATATGAATGAGGAAGATTTTGCTTCTGCGGAGCTGGAGATCGTTCCGGCGGGCAGGGCGAGAGACTGCGGGCTTGACAGGAGCATGATCCTCTCCTATGGGCAGGATGACCGTGTGTGCGCGTTTACATCCCTCTTTGCAATGCTGGATGTGACAGAGGCGAAGAAGACCGGATGCTGCCTCCTGGTTGATAAGGAAGAAATCGGCAGCGTTGGCGCCACAGGGATGCATTCCAAGTTTTTTGAAAACACAGTCGCAGAGCTGGTGGCAATGACTGAAGGTGAGTCAGAGCTGAAGGTGAGAAGAGCCCTTATGAATTCCAGGATGCTCTCGTCAGATGTGAGCGCGGCATATGATCCTATGTTTGCGGAGGCATTTGAAAAACGCAGTTCTGCATATCTGGCAGGCGGAGTCACGTTTAATAAATTTACCGGCAGCCGGGGAAAATCCGGTTCTAATGACGCCAATGCAGAATACATTGCGGCTCTGAGAAAAGCAATGGATGACGCGGGTGTTGCCTATCAGTTTGCGGAGCTGGGAAGAGTAGACCTGGGTGGAGGCGGAACGATCGCTTATATCATGGCTAATTATGGTATGGAAGTCATTGACAGCGGGGTCGCGGTTCTGAACATGCATGCCCCCTATGAAGTATCCAGCAAGGCGGATGTCTATGAGGCTGTGAAAGGCTACCGTGCATTTCTTAAAATGTGACATGGCGGCGTCTGTGCGTCTGTGGAAGCTCGGTTCTTAAAGCGGCCCTGGCATAAACCATCCCGGAACGGCCCGGAAATAAAACAGTTGCGGTATGTGGCGGCTCATGGTAAGATAACGGTAAATTATCAAAGGGGGGGAACTACTTTATGAAGAAAAAGTTATGTGCGCTTATGGCAGGCGCTGCTATGCTGGGACTGACAGCATGCAGCGGGGCGGAAGAAGTGCAGAATGCAGCCACTGCCACGATGGAGCAGAACGGAGTGATGATGACCATGTCCTTTGATGCAAAGGGCGATAGGGTTACCAAGATCACCCAGGAATCCGTGATTGATTTAACCGGATATACAGACGCTCAGATTGATATGCTCGACAGCACCGTGGAAGATGCGGAAGAGACATATGCTGACATCGAGAATGTAGAGTACAGCTGTGAAGAGGAAGATGGGAAGCTTGTGGAAAGGATTGTGATCCCCACAGATGAAGAGACTCTGAAGGCAGTGATCGGGCAGGGGCTTCTGCCCATTGACGATACGGATGCCACAAGGCTTTCGCTGAAGGCCACAGTGGATAATCTGGAGAGTTCAGGATGGACGGTTGAGTAGATAAGTTCTCTGCTCCTGCAAAAATATACAAAAATCCCCTTGAATCCTTGTGCAAGATTCAGGGGATTTTTTGTCCGTATAAGTTGACAAAAAAAGTCAAGATTGTTATAATTCTAACAAAGTAGGTGATAATATGCTGTTTACTAGAGAAAGTGATTATGCGATTCGCATTGTCAGGGCATTAAAAAGTGGAGGGCAGCGAAAAGTACAGGAGATCTGCGATGCAGAAGAAATTCCGAAAGCATTTTGCTATAAGATTACGAAGAAGCTGAGTCAAGCCGGTATCGTGGAGGCTGTCAGGGGCGCAAAAGGTGGTTTCTGTCTGGCCAGGAGTATCCGGGAACTGACACTATACGATGTAGTCATAGCGGTTGAACCGGATTTTTCTGTGATCGAGTGCATTCATCATTTCTGTAATCAGAATAGTGGGTCAAAACGCTGCAAAGTACACTGTGAACTTCTTGAGATACAGCATACAGTGGAAGAACTTCTGCAGAAGAAAACGCTTTATGATATTTTAGGGGAATAAACCGCAGACTGCAGAGAATTTTTTTGCGCCAAAAGTGGACTAAATTAGTCGACATAATTCTGTTCATGACTTATGGAGGCGACAGGCATTATTTGTTAAGAATCTCTCTTTCTCAGCAAAAAGACAAGAAGGAGATGTTCATATAATTAAAACTCATAAAGTTCAAGGAGGTATTACTAATGAATCAGTGTTATGGATGCACAACATGCGAGAGCGCGGATAAGCCGCTGGAGGGATTTATCCAGAATCTCCCCTTTGAAACATCCCATCACAGGGTGGAGGGACAGAGCACAAAATGCGGTTTCGGACTCCAGGGCGTCTGCTGCAGGCTCTGTTCAAACGGTCCCTGCCGGATCACCCCGGAAGCGCCGAGAGGGATCTGCGGGGCAACCGCCGACACCATCGTGGCGAGAAACTTCTTAAGAGCCGTGTCTTCCGGTTCCGGCTGCTATATCCATGTGGTGGAAAATACTGCCCGCAACGTAAAGGACGTGGCTCAGAGAAAAGGCGAGATCAAGGGAGTGAACACGCTCAACCGCCTGGCAGAGACATTCGGCATCGACGAGCCGGATATCCATCTGAGGGCTGAGAAGGTAGCCGACGCGGTTCTGGCGGATCTTTACCTTCCGGAGTATGAAAAGATGAAACTGGTGGAGAAGATGGCATACGCGCCCCGGTATGAAAACTGGGAGAAACTGGGGATCCTTCCCGGGGGCGCAAAATCCGAAGTCTGTCACGGCGTTGTGAAATGTTCAACAAACTTAAACTCCGACCCTGTGGACATGCTCAAAGACTGCTTAAAGCTCGGCATCTCTACCGGCATCTACGGACTGACTCTGACCAACCTGTTAAATGACATCGTACTTGGTGAGCCGGCGATCCGGATGGCTCCGGTGGGACTGAGAGTGATCGATCCGGACTACATCAATATTATGATCACAGGGCATCAGCACTCCATGTTTACATATCTCCAGAAACGTCTCACGGACGAGGACGTGGTGCAGAAAGCACAGGCCGTAGGCGCAAAAGGGTTCAAGCTGGTAGGCTGCACCTGTGTAGGCCAGGATCTTCAGCTCAGAGGAGCCCACTACGAGGAGATCTTTGACGGACACGCAGGCAACAACTATACCAGTGAGGCAGTATTGGCGACCGGGGCGATCGACGCGGTCATCTCGGAATTCAACTGTACGCTTCCCGGTATCGAGCCCATCTGCGACAGACTCCATATCAAGCAGCTCTGCATTGACAGCGTTGCGAAGAAGGCAAACGCAGAACTGGAGGAGTTCGATTTTGAGAACAGAGAGCAGGTGACAGAGGAGATCATTGACAAGATCGTGAAATCTTACACAGAGCGCCGACCCAACGTGGAAATGCGCCTCATGGAAGATCACGGATACGACAACACGCTTACAGGAGTAAGTGAAGGCTCTCTGAAAGAATTTCTCGGCGGAAACTGGAAACCTCTTGTGGACCTGATCGTATCAGGCGATATCAAGGGTGTTGCGGGAGTGGTCGGATGCTCCAACCTGACGGCAGGCGGACACGACGTGCTGACAGTTGAGCTCACAAAAGAACTGATCGCCAGAGACATTATCGTGCTGACGGCAGGATGTTCATCAGGCGGTATCGAGAACTGCGGGCTCATGACGCCGGAGGCTGCAAAATA
>CALWFS010000111.1 GCA_944377705.1 uncultured Mediterraneibacter sp.
CTGCACGGCAAATCCCAGAAGAACGACCCATCCGAAGCACACAGGGCTCAGCCGCCTTATATGGGAATAGAATGTCTGTCTGATCCCCCGCTTCTCAACAAAGGCAAAATAATACCATGTAAGGAATACCGCTCCCGGCACTACATAGATCAGACAGGAAAAAAGATTCGTATTTTCCGTCATAAACCGTTCGAGCAGGTCAATCGCCCCGTCTCCCCCTATCATGGCGCCTCCCACTGCTGCCCCAAGGGCAAGAACGATCGCTCCGCCATACAGCAGCGCCATAGTCAGCACAAAAACAAGAACAGCCATCCAATAGTTAGTAGTTTTTTTCATTGTCTCATCTCCTGTCTTTCTCACTCATCCCGGTGGAGCATTTTCTCCGCCTTATTCTTTATCCTCTGAAGTGCATTGTCGATTGATTTCGGGCTCTTATCAAGCAGTTCTGCGATTTTTCTGTAATCCGTCCCCAGCAGATGCAGATACAGGACATGATTCTCAAGAGCGCTTAAATTTCCCTTCAGCTGTTCCACAAACGCCTCTGTATATTCTTTTCCAAAATACAGAGCTTCAGGGTCTGTCTCCCGCTCCGGCTCTATGATATCAATCAGCGGCATTGTCCTTCCATCCTTCTCAACCTCGCTTTCCTCATAGAGAGAAATATATGTGTTGAGGGGGAGATGTTTTTTTCTCTTTGACGCTTCGATCGCACTGTACATCTGCCTGGATACGCACAATTCCGCAAAGCTGGAAAAGGATGTGCCCTGCGTCGGGTCGTAGTCCCGCACCGCCTTGATCAGACCGATCATCCCTTCCTGGATCAGATCCTCATTCTCCCCGCCCAGGAGATACATTGCCCGCGCCTTTTTTCTGACCATGGACTTATATTTGACCATGAGGTGATCCATGATCTCCCGCTCACCTGCCCTGAGTCTTTCAATCAGCTGCTCGTCCGTCATCCTGTCATATTTTCCCATCTTGATCACCGCGCTTTCTGCATCCGCTGACGCACGATCTCGTACGCCAGGACTCCTCCTGCTACAGATGCATTCAGGGAAGTAATCTCCCCTTTCATCGGGATTCCTGCAACAAAATCACAGTTTTCCTTCACCAGCCGGCTCACGCCTTCTCCCTCACTGCCTATGACAAGACCTATGGGCCCGGTCAGATCCAGGCTGTACATCGATTCGCCATCCATATCCGCACAGACAAACCAGATTCCTTTTTCTTTCAATTCCTCCATCGTCTTGACCAGATTTGTCACCTTTGCCACCGGGGTGTAATTGAGTGCTCCGGCAGACGTCTTTGCCACTGTCGCTGTCAGACCGGCAGCACGCCTCTTGGGGATGATGACTCCGTGAGCGCCCGCAATATTTGCCGTCCGTATGATTGCGCCAAGATTGTGCGGATCCTCAATCCCATCCAGCAGAAGGAGAAAAGGATCTTCCCCCCGCTCCTGTGCCAGCTTCAGCATATCATCTACTTCAGCATAGGCATACGCAGCCGCATAGGCAATCACTCCCTGGTGCCTGCCAGTCTGGCTGAGCTGAGAAAGCCGTTCCTTCCCGACAAAATTCAGGATCGCCCCGTGCTTCTTTGCCTCCCGGATAATCGTTCGCACCGGACCGTCCTGACAGCCGTCCAGCACAAATAATTTATCAATAGTGCGGCCGGAGCGGAACGCTTCCAGCACCGCATTGCGCCCTTCGATGACAAGCGTATGCTCCCTGTTCTGCTCCGGCTTTTCCGGTTGTTCTTCCGGATATCCGTAATTTCCCTGCATTCTATGATTTTCCCGCATTCTGTGTTTCTCCTGCATTCTATGATTTCTCTGCGTATTCCGCTCTCTCTTCTCCATCTGCCGCCCTCATGCTCTCAAGCCCGATGGAGACCAGTTCGGTGAGCCTTTCATACTCCCGGTTCAGATACAGGTAACCGATGAGTGCTTCAAAGCCTGTGGCCCTCCGGTAATCTGTTATCGACTGATTCTTCGCCGGGGAGACACTGCGCGCGTTTCTTCCTCTCCGGTACACTGCATGTTCCTCTTCTGTCAGGTGCTCCTGCATAGCACGCATCATGAAGGACTGTGCGGACGCCTGTACATAATGGCTGGTCTCCTCATGCAGCTTGTGCACCTGTCTGTTTCCCCTGCCCGCCACCATCATCTTGATGATCAGGTCAAAGACACAGTCACCAATGTACGCCAGCACCAGAGGAGAACTGAAACGGGGATCCGCCGTCCCCATACCCGGTATCTGCTCCATATAATGCTCGAATCCGAGCTCTACGCCTTTTTCCATTTTACTCCTTCTCTCGTATCCTCAAGTATGATCCCTTTTGCCAGAAGTTCGTCTCTGATCTGGTCAGCCAGCGCAAAATTCCGTTCCTTTCTCGCAGCCTGACGTTTCTCGATCATTGCCTCGATCTCCTCGTCAATTATCTCTTCGTCTTTGTCAATGATGATGCCAAGCACATCTGTCAGCGTCCGAAGACGTGCATACAGACTGTCAAGATACTCTCCGGAACGAGCGCCGTCTGCTGTGGTATTGATATATTTCACAAGGTCAAATACCGCCGCGACAGCGTCTGCCGTATTGAAATCATCGTCCATAGCTCGTTCAAAGTCAGATACATACTCCTCTGTCTTACTGAACAGTTCCTTCTCTTCCTCAGTCATTGCGCTTTTCCCTGCGTTTTCGGACAGGAACCTCAGATTTTCAGCGGCGGTCAGAATGCGCTCCAGTCCGTTCTTCGCAGCCTCCATCAGCTCTGCGCTGAAATTCAGGGGGCTTCTGTAATGGGCGCTCAGCATGAAAAAGCGAAGTACCTGGAGGTCATACTTCTCGCTGATCTCACGCACCGTAAAGAAGTTTCCCAGCGATTTGGACATTTTACGGTTATCAATGTTGAGAAATCCGTTGTGCATCCAATATCTTGCAAATTCCTTTCCATTGGCAGCCTCGCTCTGGGCGATCTCATTTTCGTGGTGAGGGAAGATCAGATCCTCGCCTCCCGCATGGATATCGATCTGCTCTCCAAGATATTTCTTGGACATCTCCGAACATTCGATATGCCATCCCGGACGTCCTTCGCTCCACGGTGATTCCCATGCGGGCTCTCCTTCTTTTTTCGGCTTCCAGAGCACGAAATCCAGCGGATCTTCCTTTTCGTCCTCGCCAGTCACAAGGAGCGCCCTGCCGCCGGAGCGGAGATCGTCAAGATTTTTGTGTGACAGTTTTCCGTATCCGTCAAACTTTCTGGTACGATAGTACACTGTGCCATTCTTCTCATAGGCATATCCTCTATCGATCAGTGTCTGGATCATGTCCACCATCCCGCAGATCTCCTCCGTGGCAAGTGGGTTCTTTGTCGCGGGCTTGATATTCATACCCTCCATATCCTTCTTACACTCGGCAATATAGCGTTTGGACACTTCGTCCGCGGTAACCCCTTCCTCGATCGCTTTCTTAATGATCTTATCATCCACATCCGTAAAGTTTGACACAAAATTCACGTCATAACCTTTATACTCAAAATAACGTCTAACTGTATCGAATGCGATCATCGGACGGGCATTTCCGATATGAATAAAGTTATACACCGTAGGTCCGCACACATACATCTTCACCCTGCCCTCTTCCAGAGGGACAAACTCCTCTTTTCTCTTTGACATTGTATTATAAATCTTCATCATAGTCTCCTTTCGCTTCTACGCATCTTATCTCTTTCACAAGCCGCCTCAGCTCTCCGTGCAGCCGGATATTCTCCTGCTGAAGCTTCCTGATGTCATCCAGCACGGGATCCGGCAGATGGATCTGATCCAGATCTGTCCTCGGCACCTTTTTATCGCCCATGCGGACAATCCTTCCCGGCACCCCGACCACTGTACAGTTCGGCGGTACCTCTTCAAGAACAACAGAACCCGCGCCGATCTTTGAATTTTCCCCGATCGTAAACGATCCGAGGATTTTCGCCCCCGCGCTTACCATTACATTATCCTCCAGGGTCGGATGGCGCTTTCCCCGCTCTTTTCCCGTGCCCCCAAGGGTCACGCCCTGGTACAGGGTAACATTGTCACCGATAACAGTCGTCTCACCGATGATCACCCCGCTGCCGTGATCAATAAAAAGACCTCTGCCGATAGTCGCCCCGGGATGGATCTCAATCCCGGTCTTTCTCGCTGCCCTCTGCGAAATCCACCTCGCCAGAAAATAATGTTTTTTCAGGTACAGCTTATGCGCCAGCCGGTATCTCAGTATCACGCGGAAGCTTGGATACAGAAACACCTCCATATTGGACTTGATCGCAGGGTCCCGCTCTCTGACCACTCGTATCTCTTCTTTAATATACGATATAAGCCCCATTTTTTCTCCTTATCACAATAAAACATCCGCAGGAAAGTCCGGAGAACTTCCCAACAGAATAAAAAACTCCGCCTCCAGTAAGAGACGAAGTTATTTCCGCGGTTCCACTCTAATAAAAGAATTTCTCTTTCACTCATCAGCCTGTAACGTCTGCCACACGTATCCCGCTACTGGATTCACAGGATCAGCTCCCGGGCGCACTTCACAATTTATCCATACAGGGCTGCTCTCAGCCGGCGGCACCCCCTCTCTGAGTATTACCAAAACTGTTACTCTTCCCGTTCTTCGCCTTTCTTTCCTATCTTATGCAACTTTTAATCGTTTGTCAACCCAAAGAGCTTAAACGATCTCATTAAAACAAACCCGGGTCAGTTTGATGATCTTTTCCAGCTCACCGACAAGGCGCTCTGTCAGGATCACGCCCTCTCTGCCCGTGAGTTCTTCCGGAGACACTCTTCCGAAGATCAGCTCTGTGAGCTCAGCGACCGGCAGGACGCCTTCTGAATCCTCAGCCTCTCCCACATGAAGCCCGGTCTCCCCTTTCCTGCTCGTCAGACTCCAGACGCGGCTGTTCTCCGTTATCAGAGGATCGATGACAGCAAAGGAACAGTCCACGCTCTCCTCTTCAGAAACCTTCAATGCGGATAACAATTTTCTTAGACTGACGATCCTCGCCATGATAAGCGGCTTTTTATCCGCGGCGTAACCCGGAGGACACGCATTGACCGTTATTTCCTTCTGCCCGGATTTTCCCGGCTGACCTGCCAGCTCTTCCGCAGAAATCCTGAAATCTTCCTCATATCCCGGCAAAAAGAGCGGTTCACGGATCTCCAGCCCTTCCTCTTTCGCATAGGCATAAAATCCCTTCAGCGCGCCGTCCTGTCGCACGAGCCGCACGCCGCCCTTCTCGCTCTGCTGCTCCAAAATCATAGTCTGATAATAAGCAGAGTCCCTTACCGTGCACACCTGAAATTGATCCGCAAAATAATTTTCAAAAAATCTTGACAACTCTTCCGCGTCCCAGAGGCCGGCATCAGAGAAAACGGCTCCCGTCCTGCCTTTGGCCGTTTCCAGCTCCGCGGCTTTAACCTCAGGCCAGGCTCCGCCGCCTTCTGATTTCTTCCACTGCATCCCGCCATCCCCTTGGAGGAGAGCCCCTCTGTGCTGGCTGTAAATATAGCGGAAATCATAAGGCGTATAGATCGCCTCTGCCGCAGGCATCAGAAAGGTAAAGGGAATCCCCCTGTTGTACATGTCTTTCAGGGATGTCCTGAGCAGCGCTCCCATATACCCCCGGCTCCGGTATTCTTTTCTGGTAGCGACCGCAATAATGTATGCGGATGGAAATTCCTGCTCCTCCACCTTGACCATATATGGATTGAGCTGGAGCATGGAGCAGATCCCTCCGTCCTCCTCTACAGCATAGATTTCATTGTCTCTTGTCTTGATATAATAATAGTAATCCAAAAAGGCTTTTGTATCGTCCGCAAAAACCTCTTCCCACAGCTTTCTTGTCCTGCCGTGTTCATCCGGGTCAAGCCTGCGCAGTATCATCCTGACCATCCTTTCCCGCCGCACGTGCGCCGCATCCGCCGCATCCGCCGCACGCCGGACTTCCCTGCGTCACATCCACACTACCGTAATTCATATACTTCTCCACTGCGCAGACTGCCTGGGATGAGATTCCTTCCCCTGTGCCGGTAAAACCAAGCCCCTCCTCTGTCGTTGCCTTCACATTCACTTGGTCAGTCTCTATCTTCAGCGCCCCGGCGATATTCTCCCTCATCCGGTCAATATAAGGCCGCATCTTCGGATGCTGAGCAATGATAGTGGCGTCTATATTTTCAATCACGTATCCATTCTCATCCAAAAGGCTTCCCACATGCTCAAGGAGCCGGATGCTGGAAATCCCCTCGTATTCCGGATCCGTATCCGGGAAATGCTTTCCGATATCTCCCAGAGCCGCAGCCCCTAACAGGGCATCCATCACCGCGTGCACCAGCACGTCAGCATCTGAGTGTCCCAGCAGTCCTTTCCCATAAGGAATCTCAACTCCTCCTAAGATCAGTTTTCTGCCCGCAGTCAGCCTGTGGACGTCATATCCCATACCTACTCTCATCTTCATTTCTCCTCATAGTCATTTTCTATTTCTTCTGTCTGCTCTTCCGGCTGCTCTTCTGCCGCTGCTTCGGACTCATCCTCCGTATTTCCGTCCGTCTCGCTCAAGGCATCTTCCTGAAGCTTTGTGTCTTCTTTTCCCATCTTCCACACTTTTTTCAGGCAGTATACTGCATACGCAATGCCAACCACCGCAAAAATGACTGCCATCGCGGCCATGAATATCATATTCGCCGGTCTGTCATTGACCGTCTGAATGAGCATCCGGATACCAAGGTATGCCAGATAACCTCCCACTACAATCCGCAATCCATATCCTGTCTTGTTATTCATTACCTTTATCCTCCGTAATCATTCTGTGCACTATTCTATCATAACTTGCACCGCAATTCCAGAAATA
>CALWFS010000112.1 GCA_944377705.1 uncultured Mediterraneibacter sp.
GAAATTGTCTTTAGCCATATTCCATTCCTTTTACGTCTTTCCCTGATTACGGAACCGGAACCTGAGCCATATCCCCGCCCGCCGCGAATACGTCTCAAAATACTCCGCGATTTTCGAACGCTCTCCCGTCCGTCCTCACACACACATCCAGATTTATATCTCTGCATCCACCGCTGCTCTTTCGATCACGAGCCCCCGGATATATTTCTCCATAAATTTCTCATATCCCGCCACGTCTTCTGCCACGGGATCTATTCCCGAACCTTTGGCGTCGTGGAAGACTTTGTCCGCGAGATAGTCTGCCAGGGTCTCTCCGTCTTCTCGGCGAATAAGGTAATCTGCCAGCAGGGCGATGCCCCATGCGCCTCCTTCCCCTGCTGTCTCCATAACGTATACCGGCGTGTTGATCGCTCCGGCGAGAATCCGCTGTCCCACGCCTTTTGTCTTGAACAATCCTCCGTGACCCATCATGCGGTCCAGAATGACATTTTCCCTTTTGAGCAGGATGTCCATGCCAGTTTTGAGTGCCCCCAGGGAAGTGTACAGATGGACTCTCATAAAGTTTGCCAGGTTAAACCTGCTCTCAGGAGAACGGACAAACAGCGGACGCCCTTCGTCGAAACCAGTGATATGCTCACCCGAAAAATAATTGTATGCGAGCAGACCGCCGCAGTCAGGATCTCCTTCCAGCGCTTTGTTATACAACGTGCCGAAAAGGCGGTCCATATCCATGTCCATGCCAAAAGTCTCTGCAAATTCTCTGAACAGACCAACCCAGGCATTCAGATCGGAGGTGCAGTTGTTGCAGTGTACCATTGCCACAAGATCCCCGGCCGGGGTGGTGACAAGATCAATCTCCTCATACGGCTTTGAAAGGTCTTTTTCCAGGACTGCCATGGCAAACACGCTTGTCCCTGCGGAGACATTCCCCGTCCTTACCGCCACGCTGTTAGTCGCTGTCATACCGGTCCCTGCATCCCCTTCCGGAGGACACATGGGAATGCCCGATATAAGACTGCCTGACGGGTCTAAGAGCTTCGCTCCCTCCTCGGTGAGGCAGCCTGCATCCTGACCGGCGACCAGTACTTTCGGGAGCAGGCCGCGGATCTTCCACGGAAAACCTTTTTCAGAGATCAGGTCATCAAACTTATCCAGCATCACGCTGTCATAATCCTTGTCAGAGATATTGATGGGGAACATCCCGGCCGCGTCACCGCTTCCAAGTACCTTCTGTCCGGTCAGCCTCCAATGGATATATCCTGAGAGCGTTGTGATAAAGCGGATATCCTTTACATGCTCCTCTCCGTTTAATACTGCCTGATACAGATGAGCGATACTCCAGCGCTGAGGAATATGGTAGGCGAACAGCTCTGAAAGTTTATCTGAGGATTCTCCTGTGATCGTATTGCGCCATGTGCGAAATGGCACGAGAAGCTCTCCGTTTTCATCGAAGGCAAGATATCCGTGCATCATTGCACTGATGCCGACAGCCGCCAGACTGGTCAGCCTGACATCATACTTTTCCTGTACGTCTTTTGCAAGCTCTTTGCAACAGCCCTGGAGTCCTCTCCACACCTCGTCCATATCATATGTCCAGATATGGTCCACATACTGGTTTTCCCAGTCATAGCTCCCCGAGGCAATAGGGGCCTTGTCCTCGTCTATGAGGACTGCCTTTATCCTTGTAGAGCCCAGCTCGATCCCGAGCACGGCTTTCCCCGCCTTTATCCTCTCTCTGATCTCTTCTCTTTTTCCCATCCTGCGCCTCCTTTTTCTTTTTAACAGCCCTGTTATGTATATGACCATATTTATGCGTAATGCCGCGCGCAGATCGGAAATCTGTCTGGAAATCCGTGTCCGCGATGCGGCATTATTTTATCATTGCTTACAGCATGCTCTTTCTGAGTTCTTCCCCGCTCTTTGCGCTTAAGTATGCCGGAGCGATGTCAAAGACTGTCCTGCATCCGGAAACGCCTTCCTGAGACAGTCTGTATGCAGCGCGGGCATATGCCACGAGAACAGAAGATGTAAATTCCGGATTGGAATCCAGCTTTAAGCTGTACTCGATGAGATGGCTGTGCTCGCCGTCCCAGCCTGTCTTTCCGCTGCGTAGAACAAATCCGCCGTGGGGGATCCCGCTGTGGTCTCGCTTTAATTCTTCCTCGCTGATGAAGTGTACGGTTGTGTCATAATCAGAGAAATAGTTCGGCATTGTCCTGATCTCTTCCTCAACCTTTGCCGCATCCGCGCCTTCCTCAAGCACCACAAAGCACTCGCGCGTATGTTTTTCTCTTGTCGACAATTCCGGATTCTCTCCGTTTCTCACAGCTTCCAGTGCTGCTTCCACAGGGATCGTATACTGCTTGGCATCCTTTACGCCCTCCACTCTGCGGACTGCGTCCGAATGCCCCTGGCTTACGCCTTTTCCCCAGAATGTGTAATCCTTTCCGTCCGGAAGAATCGCATTCGCATACAGACGGTTCAGGGAGAACATACCCGGATCCCAGCCTACGGAGATGATACCTACTTTATTACCTTCCTTTGCCGCCGCATCCACGTTTGCGTAATGCTCCGGGATTCTGGCGTGCGTGTCAAAACTGTCGATCACATTAAACATGCGCGCAAACTCCGGTGTCTGTACCGGAAGGTCTGTGGCGCTCCCGCCGCACAGGATCATAACGTCGATCTGATCTGTCCAGTCTGCCGCGTCCGCAATACGGCACACCGGCACATTTTCTGTCAGGATCTTTACGTCCCCGGGATCCCTGCGGGTAAATACTGCCGCAAGCTCCATGTCCGGATTCTGCATTATCGCACATTCCACGCCTCTTCCAAGATTTCCATAACCTAAGATTCCAATTCGAATACTCATTTTTTATCTGCTCCTTTATTGTTTTATCTGAAGACAGCCCTTATCTGCCTATATGCTATTATACAGGCGGCGGTGCCGGTTTTCAACGGATTGTTCCACACTTTATATTCCCGGTGAATGCCTGTGCCCGGCTTGTTGCCCGGGAAGAATGGATACTTATGCAGACAGGGCCTCTCATTCGTACTTTCCTTTTGCTACTTTCCGTCCCTTAAGCACTGCCTGATTTTTATTGACAAAAGACCGGGTTCTCGCCCTCAGCAGAATCTTCCGTCCTTCCGGCGTCCTCGTATAGACAACTTGGAAACTTCCCATTGTCCTGCGTAACTGACGCTCAAAAGTATAAGCCCGTTCCTTCTGCTTTCCGAAGATCTCAGGCACAGCATAGAATTCTTTTCCACGGTTTCCGACGGCCTTACGCATCAGCAGATATCTGGGATTGTCAATGATCCCCCAGATCTCTTCCATACAGGCTGCAAATACTGTCTTATCGCGCATGGTTCCTCCCTTGAGCCAGACTGCAATCAGAGCTCCATCCGCAGATTCCACTTCCACCCGGCAGTGCTCCGGGTCCTCCAGCTCCCCAAGCTTTGTCAGAGCATCTGCTACTGCCTGACCAATCTGTCTCATTCTTCGCTCCGGCGTACTGAACTTAAAGAGCAGGATCCCATATCTAGCAGCGCCTGCAAGCGCCAGGAACGTAATTGCCCCTAGCGCTATCGAAAGCCCGGAAGAAGACTCATATCCTGCTTCCAGAAAAACTCTGCCCATAAATGACAGAACTGTCAGAAGGATACTGAGGATCTCCAGCCCTAATGCATGGACAAACAAATATCCTGTCGCAGCCTCACTGGCCGGGATATCTTCTGCCTGCTGTACATCCATCTCTCCCCGGATCTCTCTCAGCGCATCCGCCCATCGCCTGCAAAGGCCTTCTCTGTCTGAAGCACGGGCAAGCATCCTCTGATTAACCGCTTCCATCTCTTCTTTTGTATCAAAATCAGGAATGCCGAGCCGTCCGATCCCGCTCTCGACCACCGGGGATTCCCAGGACACCCCGAGAAATGTGTCAAACCTGCGGACCAGCGTCTCATAATCCCCGGAAAAGTCTGCATGTTTTTTCTTTCCTTTTTTCTGCGGGAAAATGCATGCCAGGTGCCAGATATTCCCTGTTTTTTGCGGATCGTTCCGGTCCGTCCGGATCGTTCTTCCCCTCATCTGGTTGCTGAGCATGAAAGACCCCACATAGGTAGCCAGAACCAGAGAATTAATACACGGCGCGTCCCATCCTTCTCCCAAAAGTGACTTTGTCCCAATCAAAGCATTGATTTCTCCCTGATCAAAAAGCGCAGTCACCGATGACACTACATGCGTCTGTTTCCCCTTTACCTGAAGCCGCCCATAACCTGTGTTTCCGATCGGGATCAGCTTCCCTTCACACTTCTTCTTTTTCAGCATTCCCAGGATTTTTTCTTCTGTATCCATGGGAACGATGACCACAGTACCGCTCAGGCACCCCAAACGGATACCTTCTCTGTGTTTTCTTCTCAAAAACTCAAAGATAGGAACCGCGCCGATCTCCGTAGTCATTTCCTGCTGCGTACCTACAATAGATAGTTTCTCCTTCTTGATATAATCACACAGGATCAGCATTCTCAGACGTTCGCCCATGCTCTGATATTCTGCATCCATAATCTTTCCAATGCTTTCCATCTTTCCTTTGCTTTTTACCAGCAGCTTCTGCATTACGTCCTTGTGTGTCAGGCAGACCTTTTTTCGATAAATACATCCTGCTTCTTTTAACTTTTTCAAAAGCGCAGTACGCTTCTCCTCCGGAATCTGATAAGAATCTGTATCATCACATAGAAATCCCTGTAAAAGTACCTCCAGCCACTCATCATTCAGCCTGGGGAGTTTTCCCTGTGTTCCTATCAGCTCCTTGAGATACGGGGAAAAGGGAATTCCCTGCGCCTGACAAAAAATCAGAAGCGCAGAAAAATATCTTGGGTTATCCAAAAACTTTTCGCTGTACCCTTCCGGGTCTGCAAGCCCCTTATGGGATGCGATCATCTGCGTAAACTCATGGCTTTCCAGGAGCTCATCCCATATCTTCGCCGTTTTTTTATGGTATTCTTTAATCTCCTTCAGTTCATCTCCTGTCGGCCAGTTAAAATAAATATAATCCTCATGAGGACATAAACTTCCCTCTCTCACCAACTCTGGCGTGAAAATTTCTTCATCAATAGGGCCGCACAGATCGACATAACGTTTCCATTGATTCGGCGTACTATCGTATGGCGGTGTAGCTGTCAGGGCGATTACCGCCGCCTCGTCCATCTCTTTCATAAATGCTTCCAGGGCTTTCCACCATTCGCTCCTCAGGTGATGCGCCTCATCCAGACAGATAGTCTTTATTCCCGCCTCTTTTACAGCTTTAAAGAGATCAAAATCCCGAAAGTCCACATTTTCTGTTGTCTCTGAATCTTCTGCTCTATCATCGCCGTCCTCATCCGGGTCCTCCAAAGCTCCCTCGTAATGTTTCACAGCACTGTACAGCGCCTGATAAGTGACGGCTGTGATCTTTTTCATATTTTTCAGGTCATTGGAAAGGATTGTCTCCGGACTGCATCCATCTTTAAGGAAACCCTCTGTTATACGCTCCAGCCATTGCTGCCTTATCGTAATACTGGGGGACAGGATCAGGCAGGGCGCGCCCAGACGGCTGATCAGCTCAATTCCAAGCGTTGTCTTACCGGAGCCCGGTGCAGCAACTATATGCAGCTTTCTGTCCGCAAGATACCTTTGGGAATTTGTCAGTACTCTCTCCTGATAGGATCTCCATGTGCCTTTAAATTGTAATATATTGTCATAAATATTTTTCATTATTCACTTCCCCGATTTATACTTCTGATTACGTCCACTTTATAACGGTTTTCCAAAAAAGTCAATCAGGCATATCTCTTAGCGGTTATACGCAAAACAGAGTAAAATCATATAAAAAAGACCTGCAGGGCTGTGATGCACCTGCGGGTCTTTTCACTTCACTATAAATTCTGCGGAAGATTCAATTTAGTTTCCTGCCATCTGAGCAGCAACTTCCTCCGCAAAGTTCTCCTGCTTCTTCTCGATTCCTTCACCGGTCTCAAAGCGTACAAATCTCTTAACTGTCATGTTAGCGCCGTTCTCTTTTGCTACCTTGTCAACATATTTTGCAACTGTAAGGTCGCTGTCCTGAACGTATACCTGATCCAGAAGGCAGATCTCTTTCATCTCTTTGTTGAGACGTCCGATGATCATCTTCTCGATGATATTATCCGGCTTCTCCGGATTCTCTTTCTTAGCCTGCGCAAGAAGGATCTCTTTCTCGTGATCCATGTACTCCTGAGAAACTTCGTCACGGGATACATACTTCGGAGACATAGCCGCAACCTGCATAGCCACATTCTTTAAGCATGCCTTGATCTCGTCATTTACAACATCTGTATCAGCCACTACAAGAACACCAATGCGTCCGCCGCCATGGATATAAGATACAACACATCCGTTCTCAGCTTCTACTCTCTCGAATCTTCTGATGTTCAGGTTCTCGCCGATCACCGCGATCTTTTCAACAAGAGCGTCTTTTACTGTCTTGGATGTATCTGCAGCCCAGGCCTCTGCCATGAATGCATCCATGTCAGCCGGAGCATTATCTGCAATCTGATTTACAACTGCATCTACAAATCCCTGGAACTCATCGTTCTTTGCAACAAAGTCTGTCTCAGAGTTTACTTCCACAATGGCTGCAGCCTTGTCATCTCTTACGACAGTCTTAACAATACCTTCTGCCGCGATTCTTCCGGCTTTCTTCTCAGCCTTTGCCTGTCCGTTCTTTCTCAAGAACTCAACAGCAGCGTCCATATCGCCGTTTGTCTCTGTAAGAGCTTTCTTGCAGTCCATCATTCCTGCGCCTGTCATTTCTCTTAATTCTTTTACCATTCCTGCTGTGATTGCCATGAT
>CALWFS010000113.1 GCA_944377705.1 uncultured Mediterraneibacter sp.
TATCAAGAGTTTTGCTGGCGAGGCGTCCTTTAGTGAGGGCAAATGTCAAATATCTCATAAATGCTGCTCCTTTAATCCAAGACCGGCATATTTACCAGTTTTTCATCTCCTGTCCGCAGATTCACCATCTCGATCTTCTGGTCATCTCTCAGAAAGAGCATAGCAGCGGCGGAAGTGCGCTTTGCGTAATTTTCATATACTTCCCGTTCTTCCTCGGGTTCCCGTTTTACCAGTTCAATGTTTCGTCCTTTTTTTCGGAAGCTGCATGCAAGGGCAACTGCCTGCTCCTCTGTGGCTTCTGTATAGACGATAAGATTTCGGTGGATGGTTTCCACCGGGATCTTCTGTCTCCCGAGAGCA
Organism: uncultured Mediterraneibacter sp.; assembly: GCA_944377705.1. GTDB lineage: Bacteria > Bacillota > Clostridia > Lachnospirales > Lachnospiraceae > Mediterraneibacter. The sequence goes on from CALWFS010000113.1 coordinate 361, forward strand.
CCCATGAGCTCATCCAGAAGGATCGCAAAACCGATGGACGGAGTATCCTTTCCGAACTTCCCGAGAAGATGGTCATACCGCCCGCCCCTGACAACAGCGTCTCCCGTGCCAAATGTATACGCACGGAAAATAATGCCTGTGTAGTAGCCGTAGTTACCGATCATGCTTAAGTCAAAGGTTATGTGGTCATCCGCGCCGTAGAGTTTAAGCAGACGGAAGATCTGCTGAAGGCGTGTGACAGCAAGCCTTGCATCCAGATCCTGAGCGGCGCCCATTGCCTGTTCCAGCACTTCCGCTCCTCCGGTAAGCTCCGGGAGCAGGCGGAACGCCTCTCTCACGCTTTCTTTTACTTTATGAGCATCCAGGATCTCCTCGATCCCGAAAAAATTCCGGTTTGTGATAAGAGCACGGATTTCTCTGCTCTCCTCTTCCCCAAGACCGGCAGCTTTCAGAAGACTTCGGATAAAATCGACATGGCCGAGACTGACCTGAAACTCCTGCAGTCCGATCTGCTTTAAACCGTCGACCACCATTGCCAGCATCTCCGCGTCCGCTTCAACGGAGTCCAGACCGATCAGCTCCGCGCCGAGCTGAGTGTTCTCTTTTAAGCGCCCCTGGTAACTGGAATGATTGATAAAGGTGTTCCCTGCATAACAGAGACGGATAGGCATATCCTCTGATTCAAACAGAGTCGCCGCTGCCCTTGCCACGGAGGGTGTGATATCCGGCCGAAGCGCCAGTATATTGCCCTCCCGGTCAAAAAATTTATAGAGCTCCTGAGTAGAGGTGGATCCGATCTCTTTTCGGAAGACCTCATAGTATTCAAAAGTCGGAGTCTGTATATCATGATACCCGTACAGATGCAGTACTTTGCCAAGTTTTCTCTGGAGTGCAAGTTTGGTCTCACATTCTTTGTTATAAATATCCCGGACACCTTCCGGGGTATGAAGTTTCTGTTCCATATAGCGCTCCTTTCACTTTACCGTGCTAATACGTTAAAACACTCTTGTAATTATACGGATTTTCCCCATATCTGTCAATCCCTGAGATCCAGGTCTTTCTGAATATAGTCAAGGTATGGGACAAAGTAGCCGTTCTTAAGATGCATGAACCACTCCGGCTCCAGCTCGTCATAGCGGAAACTTTTTCTCCCCCCCTGCATGGCCCGATCCCAGAATCTCTTTATCTGATGGTATCTCATATAATAAAGTTCCTCTCTCTCTGTATAATAGATGAGCAGGAACGCAATGCCGCCCTGGCGTTCAAACTTCCCCATAAAATCAATCTGGTGCTCATGCACGTTCTGAAGAGGAAACGTATCCGCGCGGCACTCTTTGGCGTCAAAGCAGACCGGGATACCCTGCACTGCTCCGATATAATCCACTGTACTGATCTTATCAAAATATGCCAGCGTGATATGCCTGTTCTCCTGGTCAATCTTCACCGGCGTGATCGGCGTCGGTATTTTCTGTACCAGAGCCAGTCCCAGCTCGTCGTATCTCTCATTTGTGTGATTGATAAACTCTTCCAGTGTAGAGCCTCTTAAGCCTCTTGAACTCCATGTAGCCATATTACATCACTCCTTTGTCCGCACAGATCTTTCGGAAAAGAGAAGGCAGCGGAGCTTTGATCTCTTTCTCCGAGATCCCGGTCAGGACACCTTTGCACTCAGGGACGCAGAGCCTGTACGAATGGAGAAGCTGGCTGGAAAGCCCATATTGTTCTTTCAGCTTTTCATTAAAAGCCCTGTCTCCGTACTTATAATCTCCGGCGATCGGGTGTCCCTGTGATGCGAGATGAGCACGGATCTGGTGAGTCTTTCCTGTTATCAGATGTACCTCAAGCAGAGTTACCTCTTCTCCGAATGTGATCGGGCGGTATTCTGTCTCGATCATGGAAGCGTCTTTCTCTTTTCCCTCGTGAATGACCACTGTATTCTTTTTCCTGTCTTTCGTAAGATAACCTTTGATCCGGCTGCTTTCCCTTACCACTCCTTTTACAAGGCAGAGATAGTATTTCTGAAGGCTCCGTTCCCGGAACATTTCACTGAGCTTCTGGAGGGCCGGAAGGGTCTTCCCGGCCGCGACGATGCCGCTTGTATTCCGGTCCAGGCGGTTGCATACCGAGGGGCGGAATGTACGGAGCTCTTCTTCCGTGATCTGCCCGCTTTCCAGCAGATAGGCGATCAGGTGCTCTACGAGGGAAACATCTCCGGGCGCCGCCTTCTGAGAAAGCATGCCTGCAGGCTTGTTTATAAAAATTGTATGCCTGTCTTCATATAATATGTCAAGTTTTGTTCCCCTTCCCTTCTGCCCTGTCAGGTATTCGTCCGTGGTTCTGCTTTGTGAAAACTTACTGATTGTGTCATCTGAAAGAAAGAGTTTTACAGTGTCCCCTGTGAAAAGCATTTCATTTCCTGATGCTTTCTTTCCGTTCAATGTGATATTCTTTTTTCTAAGCATCTTATACAGGAAGCTCTTTGGCGCCTTTTCCATATATTTTCCCAGAAATTTATCCAGGCGCTGCCCTGCCTCGTTTGAGCCGATGCACAGTTCTTTCATAATCAGCCTCTTTCTGCTACATGGAAATATTCAGGATGATCCCGCGGATTCCCTCTTCTCTTTCCTTTGTATCTGCTTTTTCTACCGCCGCGATATTGTCCAGTCCCTCGGCCCTTGTGATAAAAGGCTTGTATTCATTTAATACGCGGACAGCAAGCCCTGTATATCCGTTTTGTTTCAGCATGGTCTTAATATGGTCAGAGACCATTTTCAGGTCCACTTTTTTATAATGAGTATAACCGAAGATATTGCCGCCGGAGATTACGATGCAGTCCACGGGCATGATCTTATCCTCACTTGTGATAACCATGTCATAGCAGACAGTAAGATGTTTTGTCTTATTTTCGATTTCTTCTGCCATATCCTGTCCGATGGAACGGTATGGAAATCTTGCTATCACTCCCACGAGAGCTTTTCCGGCCGGAAGACAGCCCAGGATCGCGATCACGGTAAGCAGGTTCAGCCTTGTCCCGGTCTGGAAATATCCGAGGAAAAATACCGCGGCAACGATGCCGAAATAGATGACTGTCCTTATGATCTCCACTTTTTTCTTGTAATCCAGATAACCTGGAGTGCCTTTTTCTGCTTTTTTCATTTTGTAAATAACTCCTCTGCCTTAAGTATCAAACTGTGGGGCATAAGTTTTGCCCCCAGGCGCGCAGCTTTCATCCCTGCGCCGTATACGGAAATCTCACGCTTTCTTCGGCTGTCCGAAAGCGCCTTACGGACCACATCTTTCGCTCCGGCGAGCGTCAGCTTTTTCAGTGGATCTGTCAGTTCCCCGCTGACAGAGAAGAATTCCGTGTCCACAGGCCCCGGGCACACAGCTGTCACATAGATTCCGCAGGATCTCAGTTCCGACCCAAGCGCTCTTGAAAAGCTCAGAACATAAGCTTTTGTCGCAGCATATACAGCAAACCCGTTCTGCGGACAGAATGCCGCGGCAGACGCCAGATTGATGATCCGGCTTCCCTTCTTCATCCACGGCAGCGTCATCTGAGTCATACGCGTAAGGGCGCGGCAGTTCAGGTCGACCATATCTGTCTGGATTTTCTTCCCCTCACCGGCAATGTCGATAAAACTGCCGCTCTTCCCGAATCCGGCGGAATTGACAAGCATCCTCACATCCGGGCGGAACTCTCTGAGCGAGCGGAGATATTCCTTATACACCTGCTTTTTCAAAAGATCCCCCTCAAAGATCCTGACAGGAACGCGGCATTGTTCTCTCAACGCTTCCAGACGCTCTTTCCGTCTCGCGATCACCCAGATCTCATCCAGATTTTTATAAAAATATCCTAGCTGACGCGCGAATTCTTCCCCTATTCCCGAGGATGCGCCTGTTACAACTGCTATCCTTATCTGTGTTCTCATCTGCGGCCTCATTTCTTTTTGTGAATATTCCGTATTGTCTTTTTCTTTCTTTTCCGGTCAGCCTGAGCTTTCCCGGTGTCTGCGTTTTTTGCGCGGCCGGGGGATCGGCTGCGGGTGGCAGAATCCGTGTGCCTTCCACTATTTCGCGGGCGGACCAGACACTTCGGACCATAACCGATCAGGTCTGTCCTGCCCGCCTTTTTCAGCGCTTCCACCACAAGATCATAGAGCTTCGGATCACGGTACTGGATCAGCGCCCTCTGCATGGCTTTCTCATGAGGACTCCTCGGCACATAGACCGGTTTCATGGTCTGCGGGTCAAGGCCGGTATAATACATGCAGGTAGACAGAGTTGACGGCGTGGGATAGAAATCCTGTACCTGTTCCGGCATATATCCCAGATCCCGGCAGTATTCCGCCAGTTTCACTGCCTCTTTCAGTGTAGAGCCGGGATGGGAGGACATCAGGTATGGGACAAGATACTGCTTTTTCCCCAAGCGGTCATTCATCTTCCTGAACTGGCGTATGAACTCTTGATATACATGGTTTTGAGGTTTTCCCATGAGAGAAAGCACCTGATCTGACACATGCTCCGGCGCCACTTTGAGCTGACCGCTCACATGGTATTCGCACAGTTCGCGGAGAAAATCTTTCTTCCGGTCAGCAAGCAGGTAATCAAAACGGATACCTGACCGTATAAATACTTTTTTCACGCCAGGCACATCCCGAAGTTTCTTTAAAAGCGACACATAGTCACTGTGGTCCGCATCCAGGTTTTTACAGGGGACCGGAAACAGGCACTGACGGTCCCGGCATACTCCGTGTTCCATCTGTTTTTGGCAGGATGGATGGCGGAAATTTGCAGTGGGGCCCCCGATGTCATGGATATATCCTTTAAAATCCTTATCCTCTGTGATGATCTCTGCCTCTTCCAGAAGAGAACCATGACTCCTTGTCTGGACGATCCGCCCCTGGTGGAAGGTCAGCGCGCAGAAGCTGCATCCGCCGAAGCAGCCGCGGCTGCTGATCAGGCTGAAGCGGATCTCCGATATGGCCGGAACTCCGCCTTTTTCTTCATAAGAGGGATGATACGTCCTTGTGTACGGAAGGGCATAGACATCATCCATCTCCAGCGTAGAGAGCGGCTTCGACGGTGGATTCTGTACAACATAGAGATGGTCTGAATAAGGCTCAGCCAGCTGTTTTCCATTGAAAGCATCTGTGTTTTTATATTGTGTATAAAAGCTTCTGGCATAAATTTCTCTATCCCGTTTCAGCTCCTCAAAGGAAGGCAGGATCTCGGCATCGCTGATCCGCTCCCGATCTTTGACTTTGACCACTGTTCCATTGATATAAGTCAGCTCCTCAACCGGGATTCCCGCATCCAGCGCTTCCGCGATCTCTACGATAGAGCGCTCGCCCATGCCGTAAGAAATGATATCCGCCCCGGAATCCAGGAGGATCGACCGCTTCAGTGAGTCTGACCAGTAATCATAGTGGGCGAGCCTTCGAAGACTTGCCTCGATCCCTCCCAGGATGACCGGTGTATCTTTATAGGACTGACGGATCAGATTTCCATACACAGTACATGCGTGATCCGGGCGCTTTCCCATCTCTCCGCCCGGCGTGTAGGCATCCGTCTTCCGGCGTTTCTTTGAGACGGAATAGTGATTTACCATGGAGTCCATATTACCGGATGAAACGAGAAAGCCAAGCCGCGGCTTTCCAAAGACGCGGATACTCTCAGGATCTTTCCAGTCGGGCTGGGAGATGATGCCTATCCTGTATCCTCTCGACTCCAGCAGACGGCTTATGATCGCATGTCCAAAGGAAGGGTGATCCACGTACGCGTCACCGATCACATAGGCAAAATCCACCTGATCCCACCCTCTCTCTTCCATATCAGCCCTGCTCACGGGCAAAAATCTGTCATTCATTCTGTAACCCCGCATTTTTCGTAAGATTCATCCATGATCTCGTAGAAGTCATGGATAAAATAGTCTGCCAGACGTTTCTTCTCTCTTTCGTATTTCCTGGAGAAAGCATCGTCAACGGCACACACCTCCATACCTGCATTCTTTCCGGCCAGGATCCCGTTTGGAACATCTTCGAACACAAGGCAGTCTCCGGGATCTGCTCCCAGATCTCCTGCCACTTTCAGATACATATCCGGAGCTGGTTTTCCGGCGCTCACTTCATCTGATGTGCAGACAGAGTCAAAGTACGCGTTCAGCCCGCGGGCATCCAGAGCCGCCTGAGCGATCATACGGTCATTGCTCGTAGCGATGCCGAGCCGCACGCCCTTTCTTTTCATTTCATCCAGAAATTCCACTGCCCCGGGCTTTGGAAATACTTTTGTCGCATACAGGCTGACAGTCATATCCCTCCACTCCTGCATCACCTGCTCCACGGTTTGTCCCAGTGTATCGAATGTATCCACAAAATACCGGGCAGTCTCCACATAGCTCATTCCTTCGATATCCTTATGGAATGTCTCTGGTTTGGTCAGTCCATACTTCTCCATATAAATGCGGTCCACTTCTGTCCAGATCCACATGGAATCCACAAGG
>CALWFS010000114.1 GCA_944377705.1 uncultured Mediterraneibacter sp.
TCTGGGCTGGAAATCCCCACAGACTGTCCTGAAGGAATTTATTCAGCTTGGTGTAACATATGTTTGACAAACCCACAGGATTTAGATTTTCTGCTTTTCCCACCCGTGAGCAATCTTATCGCGCAGTACCGCAAATGGCTTGATCCCGCTCAGAGTATCGTACTCTTCCACACACGAGGCACCGGTTGCCGCCGCCAGCTGTACAGCCTCCATCCATGAACATCCTTCCAGTACCGCGCAGAGAAATGCCGCTATACATGTATCGCCTGCCCCTGTTCCTGATACGACCCGCCGGGGCTTATAACACAGTTCAAAATGTTCAATATCCGCCCATTCTGTCATATATTCCCCAAGATCTCCTCCGATCCGGCGCAGATTCTCTTTCTCCGCAGTCCTCAGATACAGACCGGCAGCGCCGCATTTTATCAAAATGACCTTAGCCCCCCACCCGAGCAGTTTTTCCGCCAAAGGATGTATATCCTTTTCAGATATCACAGTAGTCACATCTCTGCCGTCCGCTTTTCGTTTCCATTCATAATATCTCGGCCGGTTGATCAAAAAAGCCAGTTCTTCTGCGCTCGGTGCAAAAATGTCAATATACGGGACAGCTTCCCTGATGATCGTTTCCCAGTCCGCCCGGGCAGCGGCACTGTCTTCACTGATCAGCGCCATATCCGCCGATGTAGCTGCCCCGAGGTTTTTTACAGCACGGAACATCCGAACCAGATCCCGGCCGTCATTCTGATAAAATTCCTTCATCAGGGTCGGATATCCAAAGTGGAACAGACAGGCATCCCTGACGGCATCCAGATCGATGTCCGACATCGCAAAAGTATCATTCGCACCGCTGTTATGCAGGATCACACGGTCGATCCCGGGCACTGCCAGTATCACGGAATACGATGTCGGTATTCCTTTTGCAGTTATCATTCCAGAACATCCCATGCTGTCATTGACCCGGTCCATAATAAGTTTCCCGAACTCATCATCCCCGATCTTTCCCATCATCCTTACATCCGCTCCGAGTTTTTTCATCGCGGATCCGGTATTTCCTACGGATCCGCCGATATGTATCTCCGCTTCTCTCACCGGGACAAGGCTTCCCGGCGATAAATATTCTGAAATATCATCATATTTTACCTCTGTCGCCGCGGCGGGAGTAATATCCAGACAGATATGTCCGGCACAGATCACCTGTTTTCTCCTGTGTGTCCCCATCTTTGCTTTCCTCCTTCACACGCCTCTGATCATTTTTTTCGGATATCAAACTCTTTTCTGATCTCCTCTGCAACCAGTCTGACAATCTCTTCCTGCCATGCTTCCGTCCGCTTTCCTTTTCCTGCAGAGCCAAACACTTCTATTTTTCTTTCCACAGCAGCTTTGACCGCATTGACCGCGGCAGGGATGAGGTCAATGATCCCTTTGTCCATATGGTCAAATGCGCTGAACTCCGCTTCCACAGCGGCAATATTAATATCCGTAAAAATATTGATCTTACTGATCCCTTTTGCGATCGCTTTCTTAAAATCTTCGCTGCTCAGTCCCGATCCGCCATGGAGAACGAGCGGGATCTGTACACGTTCTGATATGGCGTGTATCCTTTCAAAATCTAATTTCGGCGGAAATTTATACATTCCATGCGCGGTTCCCACAGCAACAGCAAGAGCATCTACATTTGTCTTTTTTACGAAATCTGCCGCCTGCTCCGGATCTGTATAAAACTTTTCAATATCTTTCAGATCTGTCGAGCCCTCCGCTGAGCCGGGATTGTCCCCTACATGTCCCAGCTCTGCTTCTATCGAAGCGCCGTACGAGTGTGCTGTATATGCCATTTCTTTTACTTTTTCCACATTGATCTCATATGGTTCAGATGAACAGTCATACATTACGGATGTAAAGCCCAGTTCCAGCGCTTTCAGACATGTTTCCTTACGAAGACCGTGATCCAGGTGTACGACTACCGGAACTTTTGCCTTCTTCGCCATAGGGATCAGATAATAGGAAACCTCTTCCAGAGGGCAGTAAGGGAACAACACCTCCGCGGTCCCCACTATGACAGGCGATCCTGTCTCTTCCGCAGCGGCAATGATTCCGCGCGCAAGTTCTATATTTACTGCATTAAACAGCCCGACAGCGTATCTTCCCTTTCTCGCCGGTATCAGTACATCGTTAAGCGTTGCCAGCATATATGATCTCCTCCTTTTTATTGATCCTGACCTCTCTGCAGTCTGCAATGTAATCTCCCTTGTCTGACCATACGGTCCCTGTGATATACCATTTTCCATTCCAGGGGATAAGCTGATTCGCATACTGGGTATTCTGGCAGTCGTCCGCACACGTGGAAGGCAGGATATCAAAATCCGGTATAAAGCGGTACGGTCCCCAGAAGGAATCCGCCGTCATATAATAGCTGGTCTGTCTCAGCCTGCTGCCATATTTTCTTTTCATTTCTTCCGAAAAGAGATCATAAAAACATGAAAAAAGCAGAAAGTACCTGCCCTCTATCTTATAGATCTGAGGACACTCGAGCTCCTGGCACACAGGTTCAATTTCCAGTTCTCCTGCGATATCCCACTGCACCATATCTTTGCTCCTGCAGACAGCGACCGCCCCGCAGGCATCTCCCGGCGCAGTCTTGCTTGTAGAGCATATTAATCCGAATACATCATCTCCCCGCCGGAGTAATTTCGGATCCCGCCAATGGGAAAACTTCCTCATCCCTCTCCCCCTTACCGAAAAGATCGTTCCCTCCGGCGTCAGGATCGGATTATACGCAGCTTTTTCCCAGTGAAACAGATCATCCGAAACAGCCAGCCCGATCTTCCCGAGGGAAGAATTCCACTGTCCGGTATACGCCATCCAGTATTTCCCCTGAAATTCAATCACTGATCCGGTAGAAAGACACCGGCAGTCCCATCTGTCTTCTCCGCCTTTTCTGAGGACGATCCCCTGTTTCTCCCAGTGGGTCAGATCACGGCTCACAGCATGGGCGATATCCCACGCTGTATGCCTTTCTACTGTTTCAGGACATGTAAGGTAAAAGCAGTGGCATACACCGTCTTTTACAAAGTACCATGAGTCACCTATATGATTTCCATTATGTCTCAGCATTCGTTTCTCTCCGTCAATTTAATCTCCAAATGTAAGCGCGACTTTCAAAGCGCGCTTTTCTGCAATTGCTGCAAATCCTTCTTTATATTTTTCAAATGGCAGTATATGGGATATGAGCAGTTCTGTATCGATCTGCTTTTCCAATATCCCTGCTGCGACCCGGTCATGGACCAGCATCTCTTTATATTCCAGCGGCCACTGTACGAACTGAAGCGAAAAATTTCTCATCCCCTTCAGGCATAAGTCCAGCCGCTCCCCGGTCCTCAGACCGTAAACCGCAATCCTGCCATCCTCTGCAATGAACTCCATTCCCTGGGATATCGTCTCCCTGCTTCCGATCGTATCGATATAGACAGTCACACTGCCGCCGATCCGTTCTTTCAGCTCTGCTTTCTGTCTGTCATCGTGATTCCAGCATGTTTTTGCCCCTATGCCCCCGGCTCTTTCCAGACTGGATTTTCGGTTTCCCAGTACAGAGACATCTGTGATGCCCAGCATTTTCAGACCGCTCAGGAAACACAGCCCCACAGGTCCGTCTCCCACGACAAGGACCCTGTCATCTTTACGGACACCGATACGGTCCAGAGCACTGCACGTCTCTTTCAGGGTGATCATCAGGGACGCCTGCACCGCGCTGATCTCATCCGGCACGACCTGCTGTGTCAGTCCCTGCCTGCATTCGATGCCGTCTCTTCTCAACGCCTCCGCATCTGTCACGATCCCATATTCCGCGAATCCGCCCCAGGCACTGTAATATCTGCCGCTGTCCGGCAGGGCAGAGCGTATGACCCGGTCGCCCTTTTTATATGTACATACTTTCTCTCCCGTGTCGATGATCTTCCCCGCGCTCTCATGCCCCAGGACAAGAGGGAAATTCTGCGCTTCCGGGAGTTCACCCCGGATGATCTCCATATCTGTGCCATTACAGATCATACAGCACTCTGTTTTGACCAGGGCGTCATATGGCCCGATCTGAGGCATGGGGATATCATCCGCGATCCGGATATCCCCGCCTTTTTCAACAACAAGTCCCCGCATCTGATCCCATCTCCTTTTCTATATTTTTGTATCTTTTTGTCACTCTTCCCTGTTTCCGCAGATCAGCCGTACCTCATGCCCGCCTGTCAGGTTCCAGGGAATCCATTTCTGACATTTTCCGTCAAGCAGGATGCGTTCCCCCTGCCCCGTCCCCTCGGTGACCACTCTCAGGGACATCCCGCAGTACCGCAGTCCTTCCAGCCTGATCCCCCTCAATGGTTCCGGCACACATGGCAGGAACGTAATCCCCTTTTCTTCCATCCGAATGCCAAATACTCCATATAACAACATTGAAATATATCCCATTGCATGCCAGGTCTGTCCGGGCCATCTCCAGTTTTCCCCAGTCTGTGTGTCCAGCACTTCGTAAAATGTTTTCTGGAAAACAGCATTCCGTATCTGCTGGGCGATCAGTCTCATCAGAAGCCTCTGATCGCCGGTCTCCGACGCTGCCTCCGCGAATCCGGTGTTATAAACCGTCCATGCCGCCTGTGTTAAATGATTTTTTTCTTTATGGGACGGCATTAGCGGGATTCCGTACGGTGTAATAATCTTTTCTTTTAAGACCCGGATACAGCTCTCCTTCTGCCGCCTGTCCGCCACCCTGAACCTGCATAAGACAGACGCTTCCGCTCCGCATGTCTCCCAGATTCCCTGCTCAAACCCTCTGCTTCCCTTTGGTCCGGAAGTAAAAAAACCATAGAAAGGATTCCAGTACCGGGCTCTGATCGCCTCTAAAAGTTCATTTGCTCTTTCCCTGTACCGTTCCCTGCTGCCCGGTTCGAAGATTTCCGCAAATCTTGCCGCAGTCCTGTACGCATCCATAAAATAAATCTCTGTACTCAGAGCATAGCCACCGGCGTCCGGGTCCTCAAATGCATCGTTAGCCGAACTGTATCCCGCCCGGATAAGATGCCGCACAGGGTCATAATACCGTTCCGCTTCTTCTATCTTTTCCCGTATAGAGCTCCACATTTCCTCTATCAATCCTAGGTCATGCGTTGCCAGGTAATAGTCCCGGCACGCGATGACCGGCGCAGGGATCCCGTCAACCGCATTATCCTTCCCGCTCCGCATGATATATTCCAGCGTTCTCGCGGATGCGTTCCGGTCCCACAGGACGCCGCCCCTCAGAAGGATCTGCATTGTGTCTCTCTTCCAGACCCCAAAACCCATTCCGGGTCCCTGGAACGCACCGCCCGACCACATCCCCTCTTCTCCCTTTAGGCTGTATTTTCCATAACACGCGTCATGCAGCACATTTAGTGCCACATGATACGCGGCATCCACGGAGGCAGTCCCTGTCACGATCTCAGGATAGCATTCATATTTCCTTCCACGCCATATATCACTCCTGTCAATGCACCTGGTCATATCTCCCATGGGCGTATGCCGCCATTCAAATTCTTCTGTAACCCGCTGGGCGGAAATTACCGTATAGGGATCCGGCACAAATGCGTCCGGACTGCCATAAGCTTTATCTGACAGACGGTTTGTCCAGATCTGATATCCCGGCTCCCGGTAAATGATCCCCTGCTCTTTTATCCCGCTGATCACCTTTAGTATCACTCCACTGTAGTCCGCCCTTCTTATTCCATAGACGGTCAGGTCGACAAGCCATCCTTCTATCCGGCCCTCGAATGACCCGGCTGTCCCGCTCTCCGCTGTAACGGAGATTTCCCGATGCCCACGGCGCTTCCGCTCGCAGCAGAAACTCTCTTCATCACCTGCCGCTTCATACCGGGAGTCTGTCATATAGATATGTATCTTTATCAGCCCATCATCCTGGTTGACAGCCACAGATCCCCCGTCCGCGCTGAGCCTATTCATCACGGCATCCCAGCAGAACCTTTCCCCGAAAATATCCAGCCATATCCTTTTTGAAGTCCCGGCGTCTATGGTGATCTCGAACTCATACCTTCCGGTTTCGTATGCAAACTCCTTTTCCGATACCGGATGGATCTCGATATCCGGCCATACGGACGGCCGTATCCCAAACGGGAGATAGATTTTATATACAGGATCCAGCTTTTTATACCGCCACTGTCTTTTCCACACCCGCCTCTTCCGCAGGCAGCTTTCTCTTTTTAGTTCCATTCTGTCCTGACACCTGTACTTTCAAAATATTCCATTATCCGCCCGCGTTCCGGCTCTTCCGGCGCGCTGAATTTATCCATTGTACGTCCCAGTTTTCTGTATTTGGGTTCTCCGAGCGCATGGTATTCCAAAAGCTGTATCCTCTGGGGCAGCGTTTTCAGCCCTTTTATAAAATCCGCCATCTGCCTGAGCTCGTTTTCCGTGTCGTTTACACCGTGTATGACAGGGATCCTGATCCAGTATTCTGCCAGAGAAGATAATCTGTTTATATTTTCAGCGATCCGTTTTCCGTCCGCTCCTGTATAAGTCTTGTGCACATGAGCTGACCCTGCCTTTAAATCTAGAAGGAAAAGGTCTGTAACTGGAAGCACCTTCTGCACCGTCTCCCAGGATACATTCAATGCAGTATCAATGCATATATGGATCCCCTGCTTTTTTAATTCCCGCGCCGCTGCGGCGATCTGGTCTGCCTGGAGCAGACATTCCCCGCCGGAAAACGTCACTCCTCCAAAATCAGGGAACACTCTGCT
>CALWFS010000115.1 GCA_944377705.1 uncultured Mediterraneibacter sp.
AATAATGCACACTGCTTCCTCAAGCGGATATTCTCCGTCCAGGCAGGCAAAAAGTTCCTTATATCCAAGTCCCTGCATTGCCGTAGACTCTTTTTTCACGCCGCGGTCTTTCAGATAGCGCACCTCATCGAGAAGCCCTTCCTCCATCATCAGGTCCACCCTTCTGTCAATCCTCTCATACAGACGGCTTCTCTCATCGGTCAGGACGAAATACGCAAAGTTGTATGGCGAACTCTTTTCCCTCTCCATCGCATTATGCTCAGAGATCTTCCCGCCGGTCTGATGGTGGAATTCCAGCGCTCGGATCATCCGTTTGATATTGTGGGGATGTATCTGTTCCGCTGCTTTCGGGTCTGCTTCCCGCAGCATGGCATGGAGATATTCCCCGCCTTTTTCTTCCGCCGTTTTTTCCAAAGAGCGGCGATACGATGTATCTCCGTCATTCTCTGTAAAATCAATATCGTAGAGAAGTGCCTGAATATAAAATCCGGTCCCCCCTGCCACAAGGGGGATTTTCCCTTTCGCATAGATCTCCTCTGCAGCCGCTTTCGCCATCTGCTGGAAACGGACCACATTAAACTCTTCTTCCGGCTCCAGCACATTGATCAGATAGTGCGGTATTCCTTCCATCTCTTCCTGTCGGATCTTTGCCGATCCGATATCCATGTGACGGTACACCTGCATGGAATCAGCGGAAATAATCTCCGCTCCAGTGGCTTTTGCCAGATGGATGGACGCAGCGGTCTTTCCCACAGCGGTAGGACCTGCAAGTATGATCAACGGTTTTTTCATTATACAATCCTCTTAAATTTCTTTTCCAGTTCTCTTTTTGTCATTGCAATAATGGTCGGTCTGCCATGGGGGCAGTGGTAAGGATTGTCCAGGGTGAGAAGCTCCCCGATCAAAGCGTCAACCTCCTGTGCGGAAAGCTTGTTATTCCCTTTCACGGCGGCTTTACAGGACATGGACGCCACCTTTTCATCAATCAGATCCGGTGTCATAGACGTGTTCAGACCGTCTCCAAGATCGTCAATCATCTCCATCAGCAGCTCTTTTTTCGCGATGCCGAAGAGGTTGTCCGGCACTGCACGCACCGCATATTCTTCCGGACCAAAGGGCTCGATCTCAAATCCGATCCGCGTGAATCGGTCCATGTATTCCTCCAAAAGCCTTGCCTCCTGCATGGAGAGCGTCAATATAATCGGAGGGCTCAAATACTGGGACGTAAACTCTCTTGTTTTCATTCCTTTGAGCGTGCGCTCATACAGCACCCTCTCATGGGCTGCATGCTGGTCTATGATGTACAGGCTGTCCTTAAACTGGACCAGCCAGTATGTGTCAAACACCTGCCCAATCAGCCTGTATTCCGCGCGGACATCCCGCTTCAGGAAGTTCTCCTCAAAAAGATCAAGCTGCTGAGGCTTCTCCGACGGAGTTTTCGCTGCGGAAGAGGCTTTTTCTTCCCGGTTCATTTCACCGCCCGGCGCCTGAACACTATCTGCACCGTATTTTACGGTCTCCCTGATCCTGTCAGCCTGTTTTTCCGATCGGTAGATCTGGCTGCGGTCAGCCACCTCAGCGGAGGACATCCTCTCATGATACGCGGTGACTCTCTCCCGCATCTTTCGGATAAAGTAGTCCTCGTCGCGCACCTCTCCCTGCACTGCAGGCTGCACAGCTTCCGGCTTTATATCTTCAGGTCTTTTCTCCACAGCCAAATTTCTCGGCTTAAGCAGGAAGGGGCTCTCCTTCTGGCCGGCACTGCCGGGGATGGCCTTTCCGGATTCTCCGTCTGACTGTACCGGTTCCGGCACTTCCGCTTTCGGGATCAGTTCCGGCTCCAGCAGCCTGCGGTGGACTCCCTCAAAGACCGTATTGTACACATCCTGCTGTCTCTGGAAACGCAGTTCCATCTTTGTGGGATGAACATTGACGTCAATCGTCTCCCCATCCACATGGAAGTGAAGGACCGCAAAGGGGAATTTATGCTGCATGGTGAAATCCTTATATGCGTCCTCCAGTGATTTTGAGATCATAGAGCTTTTCACATATCTACCGTTCACAAAGAAATTCTCAAAGTTCCGGTTTCCCCTTGTGATGACCGGTTTCCCCAGATATCCCGTGATCCTGAGTCCGCTCTTCTCATAATCGATATCCAGCAGGTTTGCCGCAATGTCACGTCCATATATGTTGTAGATCACGTCCTTTAATTTCCCGTTGCCGGAAGTCCTGAGTTTCTCCTGGTTGTTGTTCTTAAACAAAAATGCCACTTCCGGATGAGACAGCGCCAGGTGCATCAGCAGGTCCTGAACATGTCCCGCTTCCGTCATGGGAGTCTTCAGGAATTTTCGCCTCGCCGGCACATTATAAAAGAGCTGATGTACAAGAAAAGTAGTCCCGTTTGGCGCTCCTGTCTCCTCCAGGGACATTTCTTTTCCTCCCTCGATCACATACCTTGTCCCGAACTCGGAATCCTCGGTCTTGGTGATCAGCTCTGTGCGCGTGACCGCCGCGATGCTTGAGAGAGCCTCACCGCGGAAGCCGAGAGAACTGATATGCATCAGATCTTCAATACTGCGGATCTTGCTCGTAGAGTGACGAAGAAAGGCACTCCTCACCTCATCATGGGGAATGCCGCAGCCATTGTCTGTCACACGGATAAAATCAATGCCTCCATCACGGATCTCCACAGTCACGGAATCCGCTCCTGCATCGATAGCATTTTCCACCAGTTCTTTTACAATGGAAGCCGGGCGCTCGATCACCTCACCCGCCGCAATCTTATCAATCGTCACCTGATCCAATACCTGAATATGGGGCATATCAATCTCCTCTCTCCTTACCATCTGTTCTTCAGTTTATTCTGAAGCCTGTATATAGTATTCAGCGCGTCGATCGGCGTCATATTGCCTACGTCAAGATTTTTCAGTTCCTCAAGGACATCGTCATCCTTGACTGTATCAAAGAGTGACATCTGTGCAATATCCACTTCATCGTACTTCCTGACCTTTGGTTTCCTCTTTTCATTCCGCTCTCTGACCGCAATCTCACTGACCTTTGCGGTCACATCCTCATCGCTTAATTCCTCTACGATCTCCTTCGCCCGCTCGATCACCAGATCCGGTACTCCCGCCAGTTTTGCCACCTGGATACCATAGCTCTTGTCAGCCCCGCCTTTTACGATCTTCCGGAGGAATACGATATCGTCACCTTTCTCCTTGACCGCGATACAGTAATTATTCACATTGCTGATCTTTCCCTCCAGCTCTGTCAGCTCGTGGTAATGTGTCGCGAAAAGCGTCTTCGCTCCCAGCAGGCGGCTGTCACTAATATACTCCACCACAGCCCATGCGATGGAAAGCCCGTCGAAGGTACTGGTCCCTCTTCCGATCTCATCCAGGATCAGAAGGCTCTTTGAGGTGGCGTTCCTTAAGATGTTCGCCACTTCCGTCATTTCTACCATGAAGGTACTCTGACCGGATGCGAGATCATCTGACGCGCCTACCCTGGTAAAGATCCGATCTGACAGCCCGATGTTCGCGCTTTTTGCCGGCACAAAGGAACCGATCTGTGCCATTAAAGCGATCAGGGCAGTCTGACGCATATAAGTGGATTTTCCCGCCATGTTCGGTCCGGTGATGATAGAGATCCGGTGCTTTTTGTCATCCAGATAAGTGTCGTTTGCGATAAACATATCATTGGGGATCATCCTCTCCACAACCGGATGACGTCCTTCCTTGATGTCAATGATCCCTTTCTCATTAATCTTGGGACGAATATAATTATTCCTCTCCGCCACGACAGCAAGGGAGGCAAACGAGTCCAGAGCTGCCACAGCCTTCGCTGTCTTCTGGATCCGCTCGATCTCCCCGGCGATGGTATCCCTGACCTGGCTGTAAATCTCGTATTCCAGTGCATAGAGCTTATCCTCAGCGCCCAGGATCATATCCTCCAGTTCTTTTAATTCAGGGGTGATGTAACGTTCTGCATTTGCCAGAGTCTGCTTCCGGGTATAATAATCCGGGACCATGTCTTTATATGAATTGGTGACCTCCAGATAATATCCGAACACCTTATTGTATTTGATACGGAGATTCTTGATCCCTGTCTTCTCTCTCTCGTCATTTTCCAGCTTTGCAAGCCATTCCTTGCCGTCTGATTTCGCCCGGCGCAGCTTATCCACTTCTTCATTGTATCCGTCCCGGATGATATTACCCTCTTTCATGGCTATGGGAGGTTCTTCCCGGATCGACTCTTTTACCAATGTACAGAGATCTTCCAAGGGATCCATATCATCGTGGATATTTTTCAGAAGTTCTGACTGCATCTCTTCCAGAATACAACGAATATGCGGGAGCATCTCAAGGGAACTGCGGAATGCAGTCAGATCCCTTGGATTTGCCGTCCCGTATGCGATCCTTGTAATCAGACGCTCCAAGTCATAGACCGGTGACAGATATTCCCGCATCTCTTCCCTGGAGATTGCTCCATCTTTCAGCTCTGCCACTGCGTCCAGACGCTTCTCGATCTCCTTCTTATCAATAAGGGGCTGCTCTACATATTTTCGCAGGGTTCTTGCTCCCATGGCAGTCTTTGTCTTGTCCAGCACCCAGAGAAGGGAGCCTCTCTTCTGTTTCTCACGCAGCGTCTCGCACAGCTCCAGATTTCGTCTCGTGGAGCTGTCGAGCATCATGTATTTCCCCGCTGCGTAGGGAGTGATATGGGTCAGATTGGACAGGGAATTTTTCTGCGTCTCCAGAAGATACTGAAGAAGCGCGCCCGCGCTGATGATCCCGCAGTCATAATCCGCAAGTCCCAGCCCGCCAAAAGACGACACTTTAAAGTGCTCCAGCAGCTTCTGCCTGCACACATCATCGTCAAAGTACCAGGAATCCAGCGAGTAGATCGTAATGCCCAGCCTGTCCTTCAATCCGTCCAGATCCATGCCGCTCATGTAGAACGCTTCATTGCAGATGATCTCAGAAGGCGAAAAACGGTAGATCTCATCCATGAGCTTTGCGCTGTCCGGAATCTCTGTCACAAAATAATCTCCTGTGGTAATATCTGATACAGATACGCCGTAGCGGTCTGCAATATAGACGATACACATAATATAATTGTTCTTCGTCTCATCAAGCGCCTGGGTATCCAGGTTCGTTCCGGGCGTGACAATGCGCACTACATCTCGTTTCACGATGCCTTTCGTTGTCTTGGGATCTTCAAGCTGCTCACAGATCGCCACCTTGTATCCCTTTGATACAAGCTTATTCAGATAGCTTTCCACAGCATGATAAGGGACACCGCACATGGGTGCCCGCTCTTCCTGTCCGCAGTTCTTCCCGGTCAGAGTGATCTCCAGTTCTCTCGATGCTGTCAGCGCATCGTCAAAGAACATCTCGTAAAAATCTCCTAATCTATAAAAGAGGATGCAGTCCGGATACTGGGATTTTGTCTCCATGTACTGCTTCATCATTGGTGTTAATTCTGCCACATTTGTACTCCTTTGCTGTATACGCGCACACTTTTATCCGGTCTTGATGGTCATGTGCGCAGGTAAAAATTTCTGCGGATGTATTATAGCATTTTTGTAAAATCTATTCAACCGGAATAGATTTTTCCGGTGATCTGTGTTACACTTGGTAATATTACATAAACAGGAGGACATTATAATGGTTCAATTACCGACATTTCCGCCGCATATGAAACAGGCGGCAGACAGACAAAAAGGACAGAACTGGTTTATAGAACTGTTGATATTTTTTCTCGTATACATGGTCGCATCCACGGCCATGAGTTTTATCCTGATCGTGGGTGTGGTCGTTGAGATCCTTATGGATCACAATATCATGCAGCAGTTTGTCAACGGCAATACTCAGCAGGCAGAGGTGCTCGTGAATACTGTGCTGGAATCAGACCCCCTCATGCTGCTCATGCTGTTTTCTAACGCAGCGATGATCTTCCTGACCATCCTCTTCTGTGTGACTCTGCAGAAACGGACAGCGGCATCCATGGGATTTGTACGCAAAAAAGCCGGGCTCCACTACCTGGCAGGCGCGGGTGCAGGGCTGCTCTTGTTCGGCGGCGCTGTCCTGATCAATGTGCTGACAGGCTCCATGACAGTCGACGGAATCTCACCGGGCTTTTCCCCGCTGCTCTTTCTTCTCTTTCTGGTGGGCTTCGGCATCCAGGGAATGGCGGAAGAAGTGCTCTGCCGCGGATATTTCATGGTATCTATAGGCAGGAGATATCCAGTCGCAGCAGCAGTGTTTTTAAATTCCATTGTGTTCTCCCTGCTACATATCCTCAACCCGGGAGTATCACTGCTGGCAGTCATCAACATCCTGCTGGTGGGCATTGTCCTGTCTCTTTACTTTTTAAGGACGGGAAATATATGGGGAGTCGGCGCATTGCACTCTGTCTGGAATTTTGTCCAGGGAAATGTATTTGGGATGGAAGTCAGCGGGATGGATTTTTCCTGCTCTCTCTTCACTTCATCCACTGACCCGGCGCGTTCTTTCTGGAACGGAGGGGCGTTCGGTCCGGAAGGCGGCTTTTCCGTGACCATTGTGATGGTCATAGCGATCCTGCTCCTGCTCTTCTTTAAAAAGCGCGGCGGCGAAGAACTCATTCCTTTGAATGATATCGCCGAAGAAGCTGCTGTATCAGGAGAAGGTCTGGCAGCCGGAAACACATTTACAGCACATGGAAATGAGGCAGTTTCTCCCCATACAGAAAATGCAGGAGATAGCTG
>CALWFS010000116.1 GCA_944377705.1 uncultured Mediterraneibacter sp.
AGAGAAGTGTTTGACGACATCAATCTCCTGACGCCGGAGGAAATGAAGGCGTTTCTGGATGATTATGTGATCGGACAGGATGAGGCAAAAAAAGTACTTTCAGTCGCGGTCTACAACCACTATAAGAGGATCATGGCAGGGCAGGATCTTGGCGTTGAGCTGCAGAAAAGCAATATTCTGATGCTCGGGCCTACAGGATGCGGGAAGACTCTTCTTGCCCAGACTCTTGCGAAAATTCTGAATGTTCCGTTTGCGATCGCGGACGCGACGGCGCTGACGGAGGCAGGATATGTAGGGGAGGATGTAGAGAATATCCTTCTTAAAGTTATTCAGGCGGCGGACGGAGATATCGAGCGGGCGGAGCATGGCATCATCTATATCGATGAGATTGACAAGATCACGAGAAAGTCTGAAAATCCGTCCATTACCCGTGATGTGTCCGGTGAAGGAGTGCAGCAGGCGCTCCTAAAGATCATCGAAGGCACTGTTGCATCCGTGCCGCCTCAGGGCGGGCGCAAGCATCCGCATCAGGAGCTGATCCAGATTGATACAACGAATATCCTGTTTATCTGCGGCGGAGCATTTGAGGGGATCGACAAGATCATTGAGACGCGGCTCGACAGGAAGTCGATCGGATTCAATGCGGAGATCGCTGCAAAGCATGAGTATGACATGGATGTGCTTCTTCATGAAGTGCTGCCCCAGGATCTGGTCAAATACGGGCTGATCCCGGAGCTGGTCGGAAGACTTCCGGTGACAGTATCCCTGGATCTTCTTGACAAAGAAGCGCTGATCAGGATCCTGACAGAGCCGAAGAGCGCCATTGTGAAACAGTACCAGAAACTGCTGGAGCTGGACGGCGTGAAGCTGGAATTTGACCGGGATGCCCTGGTGGAGATTGCGGAGACGACTCTGAAACGAAAGACGGGAGCAAGAGGACTCCGTGCGATTATGGAAAAAATCATGATGGATACAATGTATGAGATCCCATCGGACGAGACGATCAAAGAATGCCGGATCACCAAAGAGGCAGTGAACGGGACAGGGGAACCGCTGTATCTGCGTGACGGCGAAGAACGGAGATCATTCCTGACATCAGAGAGTGCATAACAGAACCGTGCAGGGCGGGTGCAATGGAGTTTGCCATGTGTGCCTGCCCTTTTGTTTTAAATACATGACAGATTTTAGAGATCAGGAGGAGAATGAATGGACAATGAGATAAAAAGTCTGCCCATGGTCCCCTTGAGGGGGATGACGATCATGCCAGGTATGGTCGTGCATTTTGACGTGAGCCGGGCACGCTCCATTGCTGCTGTCCAGGAAGCGATGGTGGAGGAGCAGAAGATATTCCTGACCGCGCAGAAATCCATTGATGCGGAGGATCCTGGGGCAGCAGATGTATACGAGATCGGCACTGTTGGTACAGTCAGGCAGATCATTAAACTGCCGAAGCAGATCGTGAGGGTGCTCGTGTCCGGAGAGGCAAGAGGACGGCTCAGGGAGATTGAGTTCTCTGATCCTTATCTGAGAGCAAAAATCGAGGTGCTGGAAGAGACGGAGCGGGACGCGCCGGAGAATGTAAATGAAGAAGCAATGGAGCGAAGCCTCAAGGATATGCTTGTGGAATATGCATCCAAGAATGGCAAGATGTCAAAAGAATCTGTGGCTCAGCTTATGGAGATAAAGGGGCTGCACAGGCTGGTAGACCAGATCTCGGCGAACATCCCTCTTTATTATACGGATCAGCAGGAGATATTAAATGAGACGGATCTTAAAAAACGTTATGAAAAGCTCGCCTTTAAGCTGGTGAATGAGGTCCGGATCATGAATATCAAGGATGAGATCCAGCGCAAAGTAAAAGAACGGGTGGATAAGCATCAGAGAGAATATATTCTTCGGGAGCAGCTAAAACTGATAAGAGAGGAACTGGGAGAGGATTCTACGGTGTCAGACGCGGAAGAATTTGAGGTTTCACTAAAAAAGCTGAAAGCTCCGAAAGAAGTAAAAGATAAGCTTCAGAAAGAGATCAACCGCTTTAAGAGCTCAATGAACTCTCCGGCTGAGAGCGGTGTGATCCGCACATATATCGAGACGCTGCTGGAGATGCCGTGGGATAAAGCGGCCAAGGACAATCGGGATATCAATTATGCGAAGCAGGTGCTGGAAGAGGAACATTACGGTCTGGAGCAGGTGAAGGAGCGTATCCTGGAATTCCTTGCCGTGCGAACGCTGACAAAAAAAGGCGAAAGTCCGATCCTCTGTCTTGCGGGACCTCCGGGAACGGGCAAGACCTCTATCGCAAGGTCACTGGCAAGGGCTCTCAAGAAACCCTATGTGCGCATCTCCCTCGGAGGAGTGCGGGATGAGGCGGAGATCCGTGGACACAGGAAGACTTATGTGGGTGCAATGCCCGGGCGTATCGCAAACGGTATCCGCACAGCAGGGGTAAAGAATCCTGTCATGCTGCTGGATGAGATCGACAAGGTGAGCACAGACTACAAGGGGGATACATTTTCCGCGCTTCTGGAAGTGCTGGACAGTGAGCAGAACAGCAGATTCAGGGATCATTACCTGGAGGTGCCGCTGGACCTTTCGGAAGTCATGTTCATCACCACGGCAAATACACTTCAGACGATCCCGCGCCCTCTGCTCGACCGTATGGAAGTGATCGAGATTACAAGCTACACGGAGAATGAGAAGCTGCATATCGCGATGGAGCACCTGATTCCGAAGCAGTTGGAAAAACACGGGCTTACCGGAGATCAGCTTACCTTCAGCAGACACGCCGTCTGGAAGATGGCGCGCAATTACACAAAGGAAGCAGGGGTAAGGCAGCTGGAGCGTGAGATCGGGAACGTATGCAGGAAGGCGGCAAAAGAGATCCTGACCACAGACCGGAAAAGGATCGCGGTCACGGACCGGAACATCCACCGGTTTTTAGGGAAGGAGAAATATACATATCAGATGGCAAACCCGGTTCCCGAGATCGGGATCGTCCGTGGGCTTGCGTGGACCAGCGTGGGGGGCGATACTCTCCAGATCGAGGTAAATGTGATGCCGGGCAGCGGGGAGCTGATGCTGACCGGGCAGATGGGGGATATTATGAAGGAGTCTGCCCAGACCGGGATCAGTTATATCCGGTCAGTGAGCGGCATATATGGAATCCCGGAGGATTTCTTTGAGAAGCACGATATTCATGTACATATCCCGGAGGGGGCAGTGCCCAAGGACGGACCGTCCGCAGGTATCACGATGGCAACTGCCATGCTGTCCGCTGTCACGGGCAAAAAGGTCCGGGCAGACCTTGCCATGACCGGGGAGATTACCTTAAGGGGACGTGTCTTGCCGATCGGAGGATTAAAGGAGAAGCTTCTGGCGGCAAAGAGCGCGGGAATCAAAACTGTGCTCATTCCGAAAGAAAACAGAGTGGATGCAGAAGAACTGTCTTCTGAGATCACAAAAGGGCTGGAAATCCTTCCGGTGGAAAATATGGAAGAAGTGCTGGGGCATGCTTTGGCGGATGAGACGGAAAAGACGGAGAATACCGCGGGATAGCGTGAGCCTGCGGCAGGAGGAAGATATGGTAATAAAAAGTATAAATCTTGAGACAGTGTGCGGGATCACAAGCACTCTGCCGGAGAATGACAGACCGGAAGTTGCATTCGCGGGGAAGTCCAATGTAGGAAAGTCATCCATGATCAACGCGCTTATGAACCGGAAATCTTATGCAAGGATTTCTGCCACTCCGGGAAAGACCCAGACTATCAATTTTTACAATATCAACGAAGCCCTGTATCTGGTAGATCTTCCGGGTTACGGATATGCAAGGGTTTCCGAGAAAGAAAAGGAACAGTGGGGCAGGATGATCGAGCGCTATCTGCACAGCTCATCCCAGCTCAAGGCAGTGTTCCTGCTCATCGATATCCGCCATGAGCCATCTGCGAATGATAAGCTCATGTATCAGTGGATCGTGGACCAGGGATATCAGCCTGTTATCATTGCCACAAAATTAGATAAAATAAAGCGCAGCCAGGTGCAGAAACATGTTAAAATGTTAAAGGAAGGTCTTGCGCTTGTGCCGGGGACAACCGTGATCCCGTTTTCATCTGTGACAAAACAGGGAAGAGATGAGATATGGGAGATGATTGAGAAAGAATGTGAGATTGATTAATTCGGGAGGACAGGAATGGAAGAGAGACGACCCTACTGGCAGGTGGCGGTCAGGCTGTTGTTCAGCCTCATTGCCACAGCAGCATTTGTGATCATTGGGATCAGGCTGATCGGATTCCTCATGCCTTTTGTCATAGGCTGGATTATTGCATCGATTGCAGCGCCGTTGGTAAACTGGCTGGAAAAGAGGCTGAAGATCGTGAAAAAGCTGGGATCGGCATTGATCGTTATCCTGGTGCTGGCGGCGATCATCCTGGCGCTGTATTTCGGCGTCAGCCGTCTGGCCAGGGAGATCGGCGATCTGATCAGGAATTTCCCGCAGATGTACGCGCAGCTTGAGGATGGGTTAAGACAGATCGGAGATACTCTGTCCGGAATTTTTGAACGTCTTCCGGACGGCATCCAGGACGGATGGAATACAGTGGTGGAAAATCTTGACAGATATATGGGCAGCCTGGTCTCAGGCATCAGTGAGCCGACGGTGAACGCTGCGGGGAATATTGCAAGGAGCGTGCCCTATTATCTGATTTCCTTTATCGTGGCAGTCATGTCCGCCTATTTCTTTATCGTACAGAGGGAAGAAGTGCTGGGATGGATGAAAAAGACAGCGCCTGCGGCAGTACAGAAAAGGATGTCCCTGGTCATAGACTATCTGAAATATGCTGTGGGCGGATACTTTAAGGCTCAGTTTAAGATCATGGGGATCGTGTTTTTGATTCTCCTGGTGGGGCTCGGCTTTCTCGGGACCGGATACTTTGTGCTGGTGGCGCTTCTGATCGCGTTCCTTGATTTCCTGCCGTTCTTCGGCACGGGGACAGCGATGATCCCCTGGGCTGTATATGAATTTTTCATGGGAGATTATAAAACTACAGTAACGCTGGTGGTGCTCTATGTAGTGACACAGGTGGTGAGGCAGCTTCTCCAGCCGAAGCTGGTAGGAGACAGCGTAGGGCTGAATCCGCTGGTAACGCTGCTGCTTCTGTACATCGGATACCGAATAGGCGGTGTGTTGTGGATGATCCTTGCAGTGCCTATTGGGATGGTACTT
Organism: uncultured Mediterraneibacter sp.; assembly: GCA_944377705.1. GTDB lineage: Bacteria > Bacillota > Clostridia > Lachnospirales > Lachnospiraceae > Mediterraneibacter. Next base: position 5,219 of record CALWFS010000116.1, read on the forward strand.
ATCAATATGTGTCAGGCAGGCGCCTTTGATTATATTTTTGATGATGTACGCATATTGCTTGATGGGATAATCGGATTGAGAGAAAACAGTGAAATCAGTAAAGAGAATGAGAAAAATGAAAGGAGGAAATGAATGGGAGAAAAATTCATTATCAAACGTTCCGGAGACAGAGAGGTCTATCAGCCGGATAAGATTAAGGGGGCAATTCGAAAGAGCTTTGCCTCATGCGGTACGGAATCGGGGGAGGAACAGCTTCAGGCGCTCTGTCTCGCGGTTGAGGAGAAACTGGAAAAGAGAAATGCGGATTCTGTAGAACTGATCCAGGATATGGTGGAGGAAACCCTGATGGAACAGGGGTTTTTTCAGGAGGCGAAATCCTATATCCTGTATCGTCAGAAGAGAACGGAGCTGCGCAGGGCCCGCCAGGAAATTGAAAATGAAGTGAGGATTAAAGGGCTGTCTGAAATCTTAAAGGATATCCAGCAGGCTTTTCCGCCGGATATCTACTCCTTTCCAGTGCTTTTGGGGAAATTCATGGGCTTTCAGAAGCCGGATATGGACGAGGATGAGAAAATGGAGGCGCTGGTCAAGGCGGCCATGGAACTTACCAGCCAGGAGGCGCCCCGGTGGGAAAATATCGCCGGATGGCTGCTGGCGTTTCAGTTTCACCGGAGGCTGCAGGCTGAGGCGGAGAGCAGAGGTCTGACCACATTCTTTGACAAGATTCGTTATCTTACGGATCAGGGACTGTATGGAAGCTACATTTTAGACGCATACTCCCGCAGTGAGATCGACGAGGCGGAAACCTTCCTTGTTCCGGAGCGGGATCGGCTTTTCAATTACTCAGGACTTGATCTTCTGATCAAGAGGTATGTTATATCAACGCACAGGCATGTGCCCTTGGAGAGCCCGCAGGAGATGTTCCTTGGCATCGCCCTTCATCTGGCCATGAAGGAGGAGAAAAATGTGCGGCTTACATGGGTGAAGGCATTTTATGACATGCTCTCAAAACTCGAAGTCACCATGGCGACACCAACCCTCGCCAATGCAAGGAAGCCCTTCCATCAGCTCAGTTCCTGCTTTATAGATACAGTGCCGGACAGCCTCAAGGGCATTTTCCGCTCCGTGGACAACTTTGCTCAGGTCAGCAAATACGGCGGCGGAATGGGCATGTATTTCGGAAAAGTAAGGGCGGCTGGCAGCGCCATCCGGGGCTTTGAAGGAGCTGCCGGGGGTGTCATCCGCTGGATCCGTATCGTCAATGATACAGCGGTGGCGGTAGATCAGCTTGGCGTGAGGGCAGGAGCAGTGGCTGTCTACCTGGATGCATGGCACAGGGATCTGCCGGAATTTCTCCAGATCCGGACAAATAACGGAGATGAGAGGATGAAGGCCCACGATGTATTCCCGGCGGTCTGCTATCCGGACCTGTTCTGGAGAATGGTAAAGGAAAACCTGGATCAGGACTGGTACCTGATGTGCCCCC
>CALWFS010000117.1 GCA_944377705.1 uncultured Mediterraneibacter sp.
AGATGAGATATCCCATAACGTCAAGTTAGTAAGACCCCTTGAAGACGACGAGGTAGATAGGGCAGAGGTGGAAGTGCAGTAATGCATGGAGCTGACTGTTACTAATAGGTCGAGGGCATAACCAAAGCGGGAATAGGTAAGATGGATGATGATTCTTTGTATGTAGTTTTGAAGGTATACGGACATTTACATAGGAATGAGAGAAAACACCCGGAAGAGAGATTTTCCGGGTGTTTTATGATATATGTTCATATGAAAACAATTGACATTTCCACAAAATGGGTTATCATAGTTTGTGAAAATAATTTTCGCAGCGGAGGATGTCATGGAAAAACAGCAGTCAGTAATGGATATCATTAATATCAGGTATGACAGTTTTTTTGAACAGGAGAAAAAGATTGCCAATTATATCATGCAGCACCACAAGGACGTGGTGAATATGACGATCGGGGAGCTGGCAGAGGCAAGCGGGACCAGCGTTGCCACTGTATCCCGTTTCTGCCGGAAATGCGATGCGGATGGATTCCATCATCTGAAGATCAGTCTTGCGAAGGAGATCATAGAGGGGGACCAGGAGGTGTCAGTCTCCAACGATATTTCAAGGAAGGATATCGGGCAGTCGCTCCAGAATATTCTGGCAAACAAGGTGGAAGAACTGAGGCAGACCGTGTCCCTGATCAATGAGAAAGAGCTGAATGAGGTGCTGGATCATATCCAGAACGCGGGCACTGTCCAGCTGGTGGCAGTAGGAAATACAATACCCGTGGCTCTGGACGGTGCGTTTAAGCTTAATGAGATCGGGATACACGCAGCGGCGGGAACGATCTGGGAGACGCAGCTTGCTTTTTCTCTTACGCTGAAGCCGGGGGATGTGATGATCGCGATCTCAAACTCCGGTGAATCCCGCCAGGTGGTAAAGATGGTCAAAGAGGCGAAGAAGAACGGAGTCACTACGATAGGGATTACAAATAATCCCAAATCTGAGATCGGGAGCAGCGTAGATTACCATATCCAGACTGCCACAAGGGAGAAGCTTTTTCTCAATGAATTCTGTTTTTCAAGAGTATCAGCGATGACGGTTATGGAGATCCTGTATCTTTTTCTCACTGTCGGGCAGGAGAAGAGCTATGACAGGCTGAGCAGATGCGAGGCACTGATCGCGGACGAGAAAGTTTGAGCGAATGAAAATAATTTTCCTGATAATCAGGGAATAAAGAATTGGACAGCGGGTTATTTTAGTAGGGCTTATAAAAGCGATTGTATAAAATGCTAAAATAAATCGCTGTTTTTTGTGTTTTCGATGATTAAAATTATTAAAAATGAAGAAAAATAATTTTCATAATAAAACTAATTGACAAAAATAATTTACGCAAATATACTTGATACAAGAAAAGAAGTATCGCGGTATAAAATTTCTAAGAAAAAAAATTACACAAAGACTGAAGAAGATAAGACCGGATGAGAAAGCAGGGATTGGAGGAAAGAAAATGAGGATCAGTGAATTGCTCAGTCTTCAGGCGATCGACCTGGATGTAAAAGCAGCTTCCAAGGCGGAATTGATCGACTATATGACACGTCTGATGGAGAAGATGGGAAATCTAAATGACAGAGAGATGTACAAAGAAGGCGTATTTGCCAGAGAAAAGGAAGGGACTACCGGGATTGGAGAGGGGATCGCGATCCCCCATGCAAAGTCTGCGGCAGTGAAGAAAGCCGGGCTTGCGGCAGTGGTTATAAAGGAAGGAGTGGACTACGATTCACTGGATGGAGAGCCAGTCGATCTGGCGTTCATGATCGCGGCGCCGGAAGGAGGGGCAGACACCCATCTGGAAGCGCTCGCACGGCTGTCTACTATGCTGATGGACCCGTCTTTTAAAGAAGCACTTGTAAACGCGGAGTCGCCGGAAGCGTTCATCCGCATCATCGATGAGAAGGATGACGAGCTGGACGGAAAGAAAGCAAAAAATGCAGCAGAGATGGCGGCAAAAGGGTATCGTGTCCTGGCGGTCACTGCCTGCCCCACGGGGATCGCGCATACGTTTATGGCGGCTGAGAGCCTGGAGAGTAAAGGAAAAGAAATGGGGATCCCGGTGAAGGCGGAGACCCAGGGCGCGGACGGGGCAAAAAACGTGCTGACGGCTGAAGAGATTGAAAAAGCAGAGTGTATCATTATTGCTGCGGATAAAAATGTGGACTTGGCCAGGTTTGACGGAAAGCCGGTCATCAGTGTAAAGGTGGCGGACGGGATCCACAAAGCACATCAGCTCATCGATGAAGCGGTCAGCGGGAAAGTCCCGGTCTACCATCACTCAGGCGCAGCCGCTGCGGCAGAGGCTTCCGTAGAAAATGAAAGCATTGGAAGGAAGATTTATAAAGACCTGATGAACGGAGTATCACACATGCTTCCGTTCGTGATCGGAGGAGGCATACTGATCGCCCTTGCCTTTCTTTTGGATGATTACAGCATTGATCCGTCGAATTTCGAAAAGAATATCCCCGTGGCGGCGTACCTGAAGACCATCGGTGAGTTCTCCTTTAATATGATGCTGCCTGTGCTGTCGGGATATATCGCGATGAGCATCGCGGACCGTCCGGGTCTGGCGGTGGGATTCGTGGCAGGGCTTGTGGCAAAGGCGGGAAGCACTTTCCTTAACCCGGCCGGAGGCGAGGTGAACGCTGGATTCCTGGGAGCGCTGTTTGCGGGATTCGCGGCAGGATATGTGGTGATCGGGCTGAAGAAGCTGACGTCAAGATTCCCTCAGTCGCTCAACAGTGTGCGCCCTATGATCATTTATCCGGTGTTCGGCATCCTGATCGGCTCTGTGGTGACTACATTGATCAATCCGTTCATGGGTATGATCAATGATGGATTGACCGGAGTGCTCAACAGCATGCACGGAACGAGCAAAGTGCTCCTGGGGATCGTGGTCGCGGGGATGCAGTCCGTGGACATGGGCGGCCCTGTGAATAAGACTTCCTATGTATTTGCGACATCTCAGCTTGCCGAGGGAAATTTTGAGATCATGGCAGCAGTTATGGCAGGAGGAATGATCCCGCCGCTTGCCATCGCTCTGTGCGCTACCTTCTTTAAGAACCGTTTTACGAAAAAGGAGAGGGAATCAGGAATCGTTAACTATCTTCTGGGGCTGTCCTTTATATCTGAGGGGGCGATTCCTTTTGCGGCAAGCGACCCGCTCAGAGTCATTCCTTCCTGCATTGTGGGATCGGCTGTGGCAGGTGGTCTGTCCATGTTCTTCGGATGTACCCTGAGAGCGCCGCACGGTGGAATCTTTGTTCTGCCGACGATCGGGAACCCGCTGATGTACGCGCTGTCGATCCTGATCGGTGCTGTGGCAGGGTGCCTGGTTCTGGCGGCACTGAAACGTCCTGTCAAGGAGCCTGCCGCAGACGGCGCAGAATGATCAATGATCAGCCTTTGAATGGCAGAAGAGAAAAGCAGGCAGAAAAAGGAGAGGAACCAGCATGAAACAAAAATGTGCAGAACAGGCTTTTGAAATGATACGGGATAAAATAACCGTGGGTCTGGGAGGCGGCGCGACTGTCGCCCTCCTGATCCGTAAGATTGCAGGAAGCGGGAAACAGATCCGGGCAGTTACTCCATCCCAGGATACGATGGAGCTGTGCATGGAATACGGGATTCCGGTGCAGCCTTTGGAGATGACTGAGAGAATTGATATTGCATTTGACGGCTGCGATGAAGTGGACAGGGATCTGAATGCATTGAAGAGCTGCGGGGGAATTCATACAAGAGAGAAGATCATGGCGGCAATGGCGGATGAGTATATTCTTCTCGCAGATGAAAATAAGTTCAGGGAAAAACTGGAGTTTAATTTCCCGGTGACTGTGGAAGTGATGAGACCTGCCAGACGATATGTAAAAAAATACCTGGAGAAAATGGGGGCGGAGGTGACGGAACGGCGCGCAGATAAGAAAACAGGGCTGGTCATTAGTGACGATGGAAATTATCTGATGGAGGCGCGTTTTCCGCGGACAGATAATGCGAAAGCCCTGTCGGACCAGCTGGATCAGATACTGGGGATTGCAGGACATTCTCTGTTCTGCGGGATCGTGGCAAAAGCAGTGATTGTAAAAGAAAAGGGAATTGATATAATAGAAAAGGAGAATCAATGACAATGAAAAAGCTCAACTGGGGAATCTTGGGAACAGGATGGATCGCGCATGAGATGGGAGAAGCGCTCAATGCGGTAAACGGAGAGATTTATGCGGTGTGTGATGTGAATCTGGAATCAGCGCAGAAATATGCGGAAGAATTCGGCGTTCAGAAAGCATACGGCGGCGCGGATGAGATGATCGCAGACGAGAGTGTGGATATCGTGTACATCGCCACGCCGCATAACCTGCATTATCAGTTCATGCTCAAGGCGGTTCAGGCGGGCAAGCATGTATTCTGTGAGAAGTCCATCACAGTGAACAGCAGGCAGCTGGAAGAGTGCGTGGCAGTGGCTGAAGAAAAGGGGCTCGTCATCTGTGACGGGATGACCCTGCTTCATATGCCTTTATATAAGAAGCTAAAGAAAATGGTAGAGGACGGCGCGATCGGCGATGTGAAGATGGTGCAGGTAAATTTCGGAAGCTGTAAAGAATACGATGTAAACAACCGTTTCTTTTCAAAGGAACTGGCAGGGGGAGCGCTCCTGGATATCGGTGTATATGCCGCCACATTTGCAAGGTATTTCATGAAGAGCAGACCGGACGTGGTGCTGACTACAGCCAATTATTTTGAGACAGGGGTAGATGAGACGAGCGGTATCATCCTGAAAAATCCGGACGGCGAGATGGCGGTCATGGCGCTTACCATGCGGGCAAAACAGCCGAAGCGCGGAGTCGTGGCAGGAGAAAAGGGATTCATTGAGATCTGCGAGTATCCGAGGGCTCAGAAGGCGACGGTCACTTATACTGAAGACGGAAGGACGGAAGTCATCGAAGAGGGCAGGACGGAAGAAGCGCTCCAATACGAAGTGCGTGACATGCAGGACTATGTCTTAAACCACGGCGGACAGGAGAATCTTCAGATCATCCGGGATGTGATGCATGTGCTGACCGCTGTAAGAGATCAGTGGGGAATGACCTATCCCTTTGAATAAACAAGGCAGTCCCACAGGATAAGGAACGAGGATCCGAAAATGAGAAAAAAATATTTCTTTTTTGATATTGACGGTACATTGACTGACCGCAGTACAGGGCAGATCGTGCCCTCTGCCGCAGAGGCGGTAAGAAAGCTGAAAGCAGCAGGGCATTTTGTCTCGATTGCTACGGGACGGGCGCGTTATAAGGCGGAGCGGTTCCGTCAGGAGAACGGGTTTGACCACATGGTGTGCAACGGCGGACACGGGATCGTATTTCAGAGAGAACTGAGGGAAAACCGTCCCCTGGATTATGAGAAAGCGCTCGCAGTGTACCGTCAGGCACTGGATCTGGGGTACGGTGTATATGTGGCGCTGGATGATTCTGACAAAGTCTATGCCGACAGTTTCCGGTTCTATGACCAGGCGGGCATGAGAAAAGAGCCGAGCACCTATATCATTGACGAGAAATTCGACCCGGCTGATAAAGAAGCTATCTATAAGATGTATGTCTCCATCCCGGAGTCTGAGGAAAATCGCCTTACCCTGAAAGGTACAGTGGGGCATCTCCGGTTCGAAAAAGAGTATCTGATGTTCCAGCCGGATGCAAAGCTGGACGGAATCTTAAGGATGCTGGATTATGCGGGAGGAAATCCGGAAGATACGGTGGTATTCGGGGACGACTATAATGACCTGGTCATGTTCGATCCGCGTTTTTTCTGCGTGGCAATGGGAAACGGCTGTGATGAGCTGAAGGAAAGGGCGGATTATGTCGCTGCGTCTAATGTGGATGACGGGATTTATAAGACCTGCAGAGAACAGGGATGGTTTGAACCAGTGCGGACAGCAGAAACAGGGTAGTATATGTGCCGCCCTTTCGGCGGCGGATTGGAGAATAAGATGATTTATACAGTGACATTTAACCCCTCGCTGGACTATGTGGTCCGGGTGGATCATTTTCAGGGAGATGCCGTAAACCGCACTTCCGAGGAACATGTCTATCCGGGAGGAAAAGGAAATAACGTTGCGGTGATCGCGTCCAATCTAGGTATGAAGAGCCGGGCTCTTGGATTTAAAGCAGGCTTTACCGGCACAGCGATGGAGCAGATGCTGGAAGAATTTGGCTGCGACACGGATTTTATTGCTCTGGATGAAGGAGTCACACGCATTAATGTGAAAGTGAAGTCAGACGATGAATTCGAGATCAACGGACAGGGACCGATGATCCCGGAGGATAAGATCCGGCAGTTATATGATAAGCTGGATCAGCTTGAAGGAGATGATGTGCTTGTGCTTTCGGGCAGCATACCAAATACGATGCCTGATGATATGTATGAGCGGATCATGGAGCGGCTTGACGGGTCAGGTGTGCGGATCAGTGTGGACGCTACAAAAGATCTCCTGCTGAACGTGCTGAAATATCACCCCTTCCTTATCAAACCGAATAACCATGAGCTGGGCGAGATGTTCGGCGTGACGCTGGAAAGCGATGAAAAGATTGCAGAGTATGCCCTCAGGCTTCAGCAGATGGGAGCGCGCAATGTGCTGGTGTCCATGGCGGGAGACGGGGCGAT
>CALWFS010000118.1 GCA_944377705.1 uncultured Mediterraneibacter sp.
TCAATCTCGTCCTTCGGAACTTTACGAAGTTTCAGTCCGAATGCCATGTTGTCATATACTGTCATATGCGGATACAGAGCGTAGTTCTGGAATACCATTGCGATATCACGGTCCTTCGGCTCCACATCGTTCATAACCTTTCCGTCGATCTTAAGAGTACCGCCGGAGATATCCTCCAGACCTGCGATCATACGAAGTGTTGTAGATTTTCCACATCCTGAAGGTCCTACGAAGATGATGAACTCTTTATCTTCGATCTCAAGATTAAAATCCTTCACCGCATGGAATCCGTTCGGGTAAATTTTCTGAATGCCCTCAAGTGATAAACTTGCCATTGTTATATAGCCTCCTTGTAAAATCTGTTTCATTGAATCTGAGATTAGTATACTTCCACGGGAGCAGACGGACAATGTCACGAGTAACTAAAAAAGGAAGAAAAAAATGTACATTTGTGACAGAGGGACATAAATCGGCACAGATTGACGTTTGGTCACAAATCCGATACAATATCGTTGTGCTGCCGGACAGGAGATGAGCCGCTCTTCCCGGCAAAGCGACTTTTTGTGTTAAATCAGATGAAAAGAGGTATATGAACATGACAAATCCAATTGTTACATTTGAAATGGAAAACGGCGATATCATGAAAGCAGAGCTTTATCCGGAAATGGCTCCGAACACAGTGAACAATTTTATTTCGCTGGTCCGGAAGGGATTTTATGACGGCCTGATCTTCCACCGTGTAATCCGCGGATTTATGATCCAGGGCGGATGTCCGGATGGAAACGGCATGGGCGGCCCGGGGTATTCAATCAAAGGAGAATTTACACAGAACGGCTTCAAAAATGATCTTGAACACGATCCGGGCGTACTGTCCATGGCACGGGCAATGCATCCCGACTCCGCCGGAAGCCAGTTCTTTATCATGCACGAAAAGGCTCCCCATCTTGACGGAGCATATGCCGCATTCGGCAGGATCACAGAAGGGATGGATGTTGTAAACAAGATCGCGGAAACTGCCACGGATTACAGTGACCGTCCTATCGAACCACAGGTAATGAAAAAAGTTACAGTAGAACTGTTCGGCACGGAATACGCCGAGCCGGAAACCGTTTAAGGAGAGAACAAAGCTATGGCTGGAAGAATTCAAAAACCGGCCGCTGTATGCGCGCTCTCTCTTCTGTGCTGCGCACTGTGGGGGAGCGCGTTTCCCTGTATTAAACTGGGATATGCGTGGCTGGATATCGAGGGAACAGGTAGTCAGATCTTATTTGCGGGATATCGTTTCTTTTTGTCCGGTATCTTTACTTTTGTGATCGGATGCGCTGTGGAGCGGAAATTTCTGACCATGAAACGTTCTTCCGTATGGCATATATTCCGCCAGGGCCTCCTGCAGACAACAGTACAGTATGTGTGCTTCTATATCGGGCTCGCCTATGCCACCGGAGCCAAGAGCTCGATCATCAATGCCTCGCAGGGATTTGTAGCGATCATTGCCTCGCATTTCATGCTGAAATCCGAGAAAATGACATGGAAGAAAACCGTCGGATGCATTCTGGGGCTTGCGGGAGTCGTGGCTGTCAATCTGTCCCCGGGCACATGGGGAAGCGGTTTCTCAATGAAGGGCGAAGGAATGATCCTCATATGCACGATCGTATACGGGATCAGCATGGTTTTGCTTAAGATGATCTCGGACGAAGAAAGCCCTATGACCATCACCGCTTATCAAACCCTGATGGGCGGTGCTCTGCTGATCCTTATCGGGGTCGTCATGGGCGGACATGTGGGAGGATTCACCGCAAAAAGCGCTGCCCTCCTGATTTATATGGCTCTTTTATCAACCGCTGCTTTCAGCATATGGACGATCCTGATGAAATATAATCCGGTAGGAAAAGTTGCAGTCTTTACATTCACTATTCCTATTTTCGGGGTAGCGCTGTCCGGGCTTCTCCTCGGAGAACAGGTCCTGGAAGTGAAAAATCTGATCGCTCTGGTACTGGTGAGCGCAGGCATCATAATCGTAAACAGAAAAGAATAGACGATATTTGCAGGCTGTCTATATCTTATATTCCATTATATAATCATCCATGATAAATCCGCTGCCGATATCCGCTTCCTGTGTATCAATGGTTTCAAATCCAAGATGCCGGTATACGCCGAGAGAATTGTCATTATGCTTATTACAGGTAAGCCAGATTGCAGAATAACCGCGTTCCCGGCAGAGATCCTTCAGGAAGCCAAACGCCTTGGTCGCCAAATGCTGCCCTCTGCTCTCTTTTTTTATGTAGAGCTTGCTCAGGAAGAGGCGCTTGTCCTCCCCGGGATGAATACCGATATATCCGCAGAATTCTCCTCTGTAAAAGATCTGGTAATATTCGTATCCCTCTGAGATCTGTCCTTTCAGAGCCGGATAGGATTGAAATTTTTCTACCATATAATCCACCTGCTCCTTCCCAATGATGGGAGTAAAATGTTCGTTCCAGATAACCTTCGCAAGATCCGCAATCTCCCTGATCCGCGCATCAGTTTCTGCTTTCCTGACTTTAAATTGAGCCATGATCATAACCTCCTGATAATTATTTTATCTGCTCCCCTGTTCTATGCCAGCTTCCTGCGCCGGCGCATAAACGGTCATATTGATCCCGCTGTCCCGGATAAGAATATTTTCCCGCATCCCGGAGAACTTCCATACTACATACAGGTCTCCTGAAGCCCCCGAAAGATTCATAAGCTGAATAAAATAAACAACCCAGAACCAGCTTTTCGGAACAAAAATGAGTAATATGGTCAGAAATATCCCCCATACCACTATAGGCGCAAGGGCAATAATAAAATACTGCTTTTTATTAAAATAGGCCTGGCTTTCGGCATAGGCATACAGACCTGTAAAACCATACTTCGCTTTCCGGCCGCTGTAATATTTGATAAATATTCCATTAACAAATTCATGGAGGAAGATATATAAAACCGCTCCTCCGAACATAGCGGCAAGCCGGATAAAATACAGGAGCATCCCCTCAGACATACTGTAAAATATGTGAACAGGAACGAATCGGTGTCCGATAATGCCTCCAACGATAAAAACAACGAGAGCCAGTCCATTGACCAGAAGCGAAAGCCCGCGGTCTTTCTGCAGATCGATCCTGCATCGTTCCTCATAGCCGTCTGGCAGGACAAAACACGCTTCCACCGAATTTATCTTTTTCTTATTCTTACTCATAACACTTACCCTCTCCTATCTCTCGGCATTCGTCCTTTCAGGATCAGCTTCCGGCAGCTGAGTCCATCCTTCTAATGTCCGGACGTCCCGTAAAGATTTAGTATGACACATCCCACTACGATCAGCACGACCGCAGCCACTCCGACAGCATTCAGCTTCTGACCGAATATGACGGCTGAGATAATCGTCGTGGCAGCAATCCCTCCCGCGCACCATGTAGCATAAGCCACGCCCAGGTTGATCTTGAGCAGTGCTTTGGAAAATGAATAAAAGCAAAGGACATAAAAAACAACGCAGCCGGCGGCAGGAATGAGCCTCGTGAATCCCTCTGACGCCTTCAGCAGAGTCGTTGCGATTATCTCAAATACGACCGCCATTCCAAGTAACAGATATTGCATGACCTATCCTCCTGATTTCCCCGGCTTTCCCGGAATCGCTTCAAAAACGTATCCATCAGAATTATACAGTGTTTTTCTGATTTCATCAATCAGAAAAGAAATTATTAGCACTCATCTTAAAAGAGTGCTGATTTTCTATTGACTTTTAATTTTTACTGTACTAGAATGTCTTTTAGGTAAAAAATGAGCCCCATAGTCACATTTGGGACTGCATGACAAATATGAAAAAGGGAGTGTTCAATATGGCAGTTAAAAAAGGCAACTTATCTATTGACAGTGAGAATATATTTCCAATCATAAAAAAATGGGTATATTCAGATCATGATATTTTTGTGCGTGAGATGGTATCCAACGGATGCGACGCGATCACTAAATTAAAAAAACTGGACATGATGGGAGAATATGAGCTTCCGGAGGGCTATAAACCAAAGATCGAAGTCATTGTCAACCCGGAAGAAAAGACCATGAAATTTATCGACAATGGTCTCGGCATGACAGCAGATGAGGTAGAGGAATATATCACACAGATCGCATTTTCAGGCGCGACTCAGTTCCTCGAAAAATATAAAGACAAAACCACAGAGGACGATATGATCGGACATTTCGGTCTTGGATTTTATTCTGCATTTATGGTTGCAGACGAGGTACAGATCGATACTCTTTCATATAGAGAGGGCGCTGTGCCGGTACACTGGGCAAGCCAGGGAGGTACAGAGTACGAGATGCAGGACGGCAGCAAGACAACTGTAGGAACTGAAATTACCCTGTTCCTGAATGATGACAGCCTTGCCTTTGCAAATGAATACCGCGCAAGAGAGGTCCTTGAAAAATACTGTTCCTTTATGCCGGTAGAGATTTTCCTGTCCAAGGCTAATGCAGAGCCGGAATATGAGACGATCGACGAAGACGACCTGCTCGACACAGATACCGTGATCGAGCATATCGAGGAAGCCTCCCCTTCCGACAGTACTGAAGGCGGAGACAAAGAAGACGGCGAAAAGGCTGAGCCGAAGAAAAAAGTAAAAATCGTAAAACGTCCGATGCCCATCAATGATACTCATCCGCTGTGGGGCAAGAATCCGAGCGAATGTACAAAAGAAGAATATATTGACTTCTACCGCAAAGTATTTATGGACTACAAAGAGCCTCTGTTCTGGATCCACCTGAACATGGACTATCCGTTCAACTTAAAAGGAATCCTCTATTTCCCGAAGATTAACACGGAGTATGAGTCCATTGAAGGAACGATCAAGCTGTATAATAACCAGGTATTTATCGCAGACAATATTAAAGAAGTGATCCCGGAATTCCTGATGGTATTAAAGGGAGTCATCGACTGCCCGGATCTGCCGCTTAACGTGTCCAGGAGCGCTCTCCAGAACGACGGATTTGTCAATAAGGTGGCGGATTATATTTCCAAAAAGGTAGCTGACAAGCTGACCGGAATGTTCAAGACTGACCGCGAAAATTATGAGAAATACTGGGATGACATCAGCCCCTTTATCAAATTCGGCTGCCTGAAGGATGAAAAGTTCGGAGAAAAGATGAAAGATTCCATGATCTATAAGAACCTGGATCATAAATATCTGACGCTGGACGACATCATCAAAGAAAGTAAAGGAGAAACTTCGGGGGAAACCGCTGAAGAGCAGACTGAATCCTCCTCCCAGACAGGGGAAGCTCAGACAGATACCGAAAAATCCGATGCTGACGCAGACAAGAAAGAGGAAGAAAAGACCAGTATCTACTACGTGACAGACGAGGTACAGCAGAGCCAGTACATTAATATGTTTAAGGCGCAGGGGCAGGATGCGATCATTCTGACACACAATATTGACTCTGCATTTGTGACCTATCTGGAGCAGAAGCATCCTGACATCCAGTTCCTGCGGATTGATGCGGACGTCCACGAGTCCCTGAAAGACGAAGTCGCAGAGGATGAAAAGGAATCCTTCCAGAAAACGGCTGACAGCCTTGTGGATATTTTCCGCAAAGAGCTGAATAATGATAAGCTTAACGTAAAAGTGGAAAAACTTAAAGATGATAAAGTAGCTTCCATGGCAGTTCTGTCCGAGCAGGAACGGCGCATGGCGGAAATGATGAAGATGTACGGCATGGGAGGCATGGATCCGTCCATGTTCGGAAGCCAGGCTACCCTGGTACTGAACGCAAACCATCCGCTGGTACAGTTCCTCGTAGAACACAAGCGCAGCAAGAATGTGCCGATTATCTGTAAGCAGCTCTATGACCTGGCAATGCTGGCGCATAAGCCGCTGAGCCCGGAGGAGATGACCGCATTCGTACAGAGGAGCAATGAGATCATGATGCTCCTGACAAAATAAAAATCTGGATTTGTCGGGGAGCCTGTGGTTGAGTAAGGGGTCCGAAAACACCGAAGCGGGGTGTGTCGAAGACATATTCAGAGCGTGTGTATGGGTGGCTTCGGCTCCGCTCCATGAGGCAGGACAAACTACGAAATCCGGAACTATGCTAAAAGCGGAAATCAGCAGGGGGCAACTCGCCTTCGTCTCAGACAATCCCCCTGCTGATTTCAACGCATAGTCCCGGATTTCTACTTTGTCCAAGCCTCATTCCGAAGTCACCTCAGTCACCCATACACACGCTCTGAAAGGTTTTCGAAAAGGCGCTTCGCTGTTTTCTGGTTTTGCTCAAGCCGGAGGGACCCCGGGCAAATGCAGGATTTCGAAGGGAGGGCGAAAGGGGGAACTTCTCTGGCGAGTCGTAACTTTCTTTCCACAGGAAGTGATAGAAAATCTCCCGGCTGGGAAAAGATTCTGTTTTGCTGATAAAGCTCCCCTCTCATCCCGTTTTGAAATCCTGCATTTGGCTGTGGGGACTTCCGGTTGGTTGAACGTAGAAAACCGCGGACCTATTTGGGGTGCCTTTTGGGGCGGGCGGGGATGTGGCGGCGGTGACTTGGAGTAATCTGTTGGAAAGACTTAAAGGAATGGGGTGTGGCGTTAATTTCAAAGCGGATGCCTGAGCGCAGGCGAATCGTCCGCTTTGA
>CALWFS010000119.1 GCA_944377705.1 uncultured Mediterraneibacter sp.
AAAAAGAGATCGATACAAATTCCGGGACTCTTACTTTCAGCAGCTCATCGAGCGGAAGGGCAGAAGGGGAAACGGCAGTGTACGTGAACCTGGACGGTTCTCTGAAGCCCGGCGAGTATGTGACCATCAAAGTAACTGTGGAGGTGGGAGAAGCGGCTGCAGGATACGGCACCAGAATCCGGAACTACGTGCTGGCGGGAAGCGAGAGGCGAGGAGCTCAGAGCGATACGAATCCGCAGGCAGCGTCATTCAAAAATGAGAACGGAGACTGGGCAGAGAACATGGATAAAGTACTCACGTCAATGGATGAAACCAGAAAGGCTTCCTTCAGGCAAATCCTCAAAGCAGCCGGCAGGGAGAATTATGGTTATATCTCTGCAGCGGCAAATGCAAACTGGACAACATCGACAGATGTCGCCCTCGTCAAAAGCGGTTACGGAGACAGGAACCAGGGGAACGGATTTACATCCGATCAGCTCTCCACAGTAAGCAACGGAGGATGGATGCGCTATCGCCTGACAGCGACCAATACTTCGTCGATCAATGCGATGTCAGGAATCTCCATGGTTGATATCCTTCCGAAACAAGGGGATTACAGGACCGGTACAGGTGCTGCGAGAGAGAGCAGGTGGGGACTGAATTACGGTTCTATTGACTCTGTCAGCAAGATTTCCTTAGACGGAGAGGCAGTAGAGCTTACGCCGGATACGGACTACAAAGTGTATTATTACAGAGGTACGCTGGAAAGAGAAGCGGATTATCAGAGAGTATACAGCGATGCAAAAACCCTGAAATTTGATCCACAGCAGCCATTGCCGGAAGGATGGAGTACAAAAGCTCCGGATTCGGACGAAGTGGACACCGGCGTGAGAGCTTTTGCAGTAGCCTTTGCCGACAGCATAAGTCTTGTGGGAGCGAAAAGTCAGGAGTCAGGAGAGGCTTACCAGAGTGCAGTGGTAGAGTACACTGCGAAGGTGGAGAATTTTGATACAGAAGAACTGCAGGATAACGCGTATGATAACGCGGTCAACAGCTTCGCATGCCATTACAGTCAGTATACGACGCTGCATCCTAAACCAGTGCCTATCGGTACCGTGCTTGGATCCAATGTCGTATCCAACACAATCCTACAGGCAGAGGTAAAAGTCGGAGGCAAAATCTGGATTGATAAGAATGCGGACGGTCAGCGTCAGGATGATGAAGCCATCAATAAGTTTCTGGATAACAGCAGGATCCAGAGCATGCTGCAAAATGTTGAGATCCGTCTGTACAGACACAACAACACGACAGGCAGCGCTGATCTGGTGGGAACCTATGACAAGGGAAGTGACACGAAGTGGTTTACAAACGCCAATTATATCTTTGACGGACTGGATCCGGCTGAACTGCGTGAGAATATCTCGGATGATGCAGCATACGGTGTGGATGGAAAGACATTAAATGCAGCGGCGCTTAAGGGAACTGACCCGGCTGCTTATACGATAGCAGTGACACTGCCTTCTGAAAACATAGCCGGAAAGTTTGCAGTCACAGCAGAAGGGGAAACGAACGGCAGGTCCTATCATCCGGATCACATTCCTGCCAATGAACAGACTGACAGCAACTTTACAGCGGGAGCAAACACAAATACTTCTGAGCTGTTCTACCTGTGGCCGACAGATAAAGAGGTGACTTTTGACAACACTAAAGACATCGGAATCATTCCGCTCCGTGATCTTGAGATCACAAAAAAAGCTGCTGATGGGGAACAGCCGGCAGTGGATGGAGCAGAATTCAAAATCTATGGACCATTTGCTGAAAATGCAGACGAGTATGAGCTGACAGATGAAAACCTGGTGGAAACAGTGACCACCGGCGAAGACGGCGAGGCAGTAGTAAAGGATCTGCGGTGGTATCAGAAATATGTCATCGTGGAGACGTCAGTTCCTACAGGATATAATGAGGATGGCGCGGCAGCGGCAGGCGGTGAAGGAACGAACATCACTCCGATAACATTGAAGAGCGGTGATCCGGCATGGGTACTGGGCGTGCCGAACGAGAAGAAGACAACATCAACAGATCAGGTGACCGTAACCAATAAGAGAACCGTTGAGATCCGGCTTGGAGCAGAGAAGCTTCTGAAGAAGGGAAGCACGGACGGCATACCGCTCAGAGTGACGGAAGGGGCGTTTACATTTTATCTGAAGGATGACCAGGGCACAGTACAGCAGATCAAGGTCAATAGCGCTGACGGCAAGGTTACCTTTGACAAGATTACCCTGGAAGGTGTCGGTACCTTTACTTATTATATCAGTGAGTCTGTTCCGACAGATGCGGCAGACAATGTAAAGGACGGCATCACTTATGATCCGGCGGATCACAAGGTCGTCGTCAGGACAGAGTGGACGGATACCGGACTGAAAGCTGTTTATCAGTATGAGGATAGCGGAGCATGGTCCGAGAGCGGCACGGAGACGACAATTACCAATATTTACAATGCGGCCGGAAGCTGGACGCCGGAGGGAACCAAGACACTCGCAGGAAGAGACATGTCGGAGAATGAGACATTCTACTTCGCAGTGGCCGATGAAGAAGGAACGGTTGTTTCCACAGGTACGGCTTCAGGCGGCAAGGCCGGAGAGGCGGTGAATATCGCGTTCACTCCGATCTCCTATGATCTGGATGACGCGGGGCAGACCTTTACCTATACGATCAAAGAGACTGATGCCGACGGCAATCCGCTTCCGGCGGGACGCCAGGATGACGGCATGACCTATGACCAGGATCGAATTACTGTCAAAGTTACGGTGACAGACAATGGAAAAGGCGGCCTAAGCTGCACTGCGCCGATATATGACAGCAGTAATCCGAATGAAACCGAGATAACTCAGGCGGTATTTACAAACCATTACGATCCGCTGAATGCGTTCTATACACCGAGAGTGAAAAAATCCCTGACAGTGGATTCAGGCAGCAGCCTGCCGCAGAAAGTCAAGTTCACATTTGAATTAAAGCAGATCAGGATTGACGAGAGCCCCGAAGGCGGCGTTGTGGCAGCGGATGGAGGTACGCCGGCAGGCACTCAGACGGTATCCACAGCGGATATTACAGAACCGGGCGTTATTGATAATCTGTTCTTTGGAAAACTTGAATTTACCAAAGCAGGAACCTACTACTTCGAGATCAAGGAAACAGCAGATACAGCCGGGTATCAAGGATTCACCTATGACGGCACAACGTGGACGCTGACGGTTCAGGTGGATGATAAGGGAGGCAGCCTGTCGACAGAGGGTGGGATTGCTTACACCAGCGATACGACATCTCAGACGAACACAGACCAGGCTGAATTTGGCAACAGTTATGCATCAGAGCCGGCGGTATACAGCCCGAAGGTGAAGAAAACGATTGACAGCAGCTATGTACCGGAAAAGAAAGATTTTACATTCCAGATCAGCCAAACGGCTGAACAGGACGGAGTCACGATGCCGGAGAATAAGTCAATGACAGTCTCCGGCGCGGGAGAAGGCACGTTTGATGAGATCAAATTTACGAAAGCAGGTACGTATACCTTTGACATCAGCGAAGTGAACACCCATCTTCCGGGATATGGTTATGATGACAGGCACTGGACGCTGACAGTTGTTGTCGGGGACAGTGTAGCCGGAGAAGGCGATGAGGCAAAGGGACAGCTTGTCATAAACAGTGTTTCCTATGTGCAGGCTGAGACAAACAGGCAGAGCAGTATACAAGCTGAATTTAAAAATACCTATGATGCGGATAAGCCAGCGACAGCTAAGACCGGTGACGGAATGAACGCCGGACGCAGCGCGGCTCTTGCGGCAGGCTCGTCCGTTCTGATCGGAGTGGTATTCCGCATCAGAAGAAAGAAAAGAGGATGGAACAGATAATGCAGACGGTTCCAAATGATCCCGGCGGCGCAAGCCGCCGGGATCATTATTATATTTGCATAATGAATTTTAGAGTGCCCTCTATTTTTGTCGCCGAACTACTTGAAACACTCCGGAAAATGCGGTATGATTAGTATTAACATTTTGATTTGAAGGGAAGAGTGACTATGGAAATGAAGATCGGAGTGATAAAGGGGGATGGGATCGGTCCTGAGATCGTGGACGAGGCACTGAAAGTCCTTGACAAGATCGCAGAGGTATACGGACATTCCTTTTCTTATATACAGCTTCTCATGGGAGGAGCGTCCATTGATGTGAACGGAGTGCCCCTTACAGACGAGACTTTGGAAGCTGCAAAGGCGAGCGATGCGGTATTGATGGGATCGATCGGCGGAGACGCAAAGACATCCCCGTGGTATCAGATGGAACCCTCCAAACGTCCGGAGGCAGGGCTGCTTCAGCTTAGAAAGGGGCTGAACCTGTTCGCTAATCTGAGGCCGGCAGTGCTGTATGAGGAATTAAAAGGCGCATGTCCTTTAAAGGAAGAGATTGCGGACCGGGGCTTTGATATGATGATCATGAGAGAACTGACCGGAGGACTCTATTTCGGAAAGCGCAGTACCCGTGAGGAGGACGGAGTGCTTGTGGCGAGAGATGAGCTTACATACAGTGAGACAGAGATCCGCAGAATCGCGAAGCGCGGTTTTGATATTGCCATGAAGAGAAAGAAAAAAGTGACCAGTGTGGATAAGGCAAATGTCCTTGACTCATCCCGGCTCTGGAGGAAGATTGTGGAGGAAGTGGCAGCGGATTACCCGGAAGTTACTTTAGAACATATGTTAGTTGATAACTGTGCGATGCAGCTTGTGAAAGATCCGGCACAGTTTGACGTGATCCTGACGGAGAATATGTTCGGGGACATTCTTTCAGATGAGGCAAGTATGGTGACCGGATCCATCGGGATGCTTGCAAGCGCCAGCCTGAATGACACAAAGTTCGGTCTGTATGAGCCCAGCGGCGGATCTGCTCCGGATATCGCGGGCAGGGGAATCGCAAATCCGATCGCGACCATCCTGTCAGCGGCGATGATGCTGAGGTATTCCTTTGATCTTGACAGGGAGGCAGATGCAGTTGAGAAGGCAGTAGAGCTTGTATTGAAAGACGGGTATCGGACCATTGATATCATGTCAGAAGGAAAGAAACAGATCGGTACAAAAGAGATGGGCGACCGGATCTGCGCATATATCGGAAAGTGAGGTATGACAGACAGATGAGAAGTGATACAGTGACAAAGGGCGTTCAGCAGGCGCCGCACAGATCGTTGTTTAATGCGCTTGGGATGACACAGGAAGAGCTGGAGAGACCGCTGATCGGAGTGGTCAGTTCCTATAATGAGATCGTACCGGGACATATGAACCTGGATAAGATCACCGAGGCAGTGAAGATGGGAGTCGCGATGGCGGGAGGCACCCCGATCATGGTGCCTGCGATCGCTGTCTGCGATGGCATTGCGATGGGACATATCGGGATGAAATATTCTCTTGTGACGAGAGACCTGATCGCGGATTCTACGGAAGCACTGGCAATGGCGCATCAGTTTGACGGGCTTGTCATGATACCCAACTGTGATAAGAATGTACCCGGTCTGCTCATGGCAGCGGCGCGCGTAAATATTCCGACCATCTTCGTCAGTGGAGGCCCCATGCTTGCCGGACATGTAAAAGGTGGAAAAACAAGCCTTTCCAGTATGTTTGAAGCTGTGGGAGCTCATGCTGCGGGCAGGATCACGGACGAAGATCTCTGTGAGTATGAGAATAAGGCATGCCCGACCTGCGGTTCCTGTTCCGGTATGTACACTGCGAACAGTATGAACTGCCTGACAGAGGCGCTGGGAATGGGACTTCGCGGAAACGGTACGATTCCGGCAGTCTATTCGGCAAGACTGCAGCTTGCAAAACATGCGGGCATGCAGGTCATGGAGCTGGTAAGGAAGAACATCCGGCCGCGTGATATCATGACAGAGGATGCGATCCTTAACGCGCTGACCGTGGACATGGCGCTTGGCTGTTCCACAAACAGTATGCTCCATCTCCCGGCGATCGCCCATGAGATCGGAATGGATTTTGAGATCGACTTCGCAAATTCGATCAGTGAGAAAACACCAAACCTCTGTCATCTTGCGCCGGCAGGACACACATATATCGAAGATCTCAATGAGGCCGGCGGTGTGTACGCGGTGATGAATGAGCTGAATAAGAAGGGGCTTCTTAATACAGACTGCATGACAGTCACAGGAAAGACGATCGGAGAGAATATCGCAGGTTGTGAAAATAAAAATCCGGAAGTCATAAGACCCATCGACAACCCCTATTCAGAGACCGGCGGCCTTGCTGTACTGAAAGGAAATCTGGCTCCTGACGGCAGTGTGGTGAAACGTTCTGCTGTATGTGATGAGATGCTCGTCCATGAGGGGCCTGCAAGGATTTTTGAGAGTGATGAAGAAGCAACAGAAGCCATCAAGACCGGTAAGATCAATCCCGGTGACGTGATCGTGATCCGATACGAGGGACCAAAGGGCGGACCGGGCATGAGAGAGATGCTGAACCCGACATCTGCCATTGCAGGATACGGCCTGGGCTCAACAGTTGCCCTGATCACCGACGGAAGATTCAGCGGTGCTTCCCGCGGCGCTTCCATCGGACACG
>CALWFS010000120.1 GCA_944377705.1 uncultured Mediterraneibacter sp.
GATGACAGCGCCGGGAGCATCATGACAACAGAATATGTGGACATCCGGGAAACCATGACCGTGGCTCAGGCCATGGCGCATATTAAGGAAACAGGCATCCACAAAGAGACCATTTACACATGTTATGTGACGAACAGAAGAAAACTGGTAGGTATTGTCAGCGCCAAGGACCTGATGACGTCAGACGATGACCTGCTCATCCGCAATCTGATGGAGAAGGAGATCATCTCCGTGAACACGCACACAGATCAGGAAGAAGTGGTACAGCTCTTTACGAAATACGATCTTCTCGCACTCCCTGTCCTCGACCAGGACGGGCTGATGGTGGGCATTGTCACGGTCGATGACGCGATGGACGTCATGGTGGACGAGGCAACCGAAGACATTACCAAGATGGCGGCAATGAGCCCCAGTGAAAAGACCTATTTTGAGACGTCCGTATTTGAACATGCAAGACATCGTATCGTATGGCTTCTGATTCTGATGTTTTCCGCCACTATCACAGGAACCATCATCACCCAATATGAGGATGCTTTTGCTGCGATCCCTCTGCTTGTGTCATTTATCCCAATGCTTATGGATACCGGCGGAAACTGCGGTTCCCAGAGCGCCACGCTGATCATCCGCGGGATCGCGCTGGGGGAGATCCAGTTTAAGGATATCTTCCGGGTCATCTTCAAAGAATTCCGGGTGTCCCTGATCGTAAGCGTGGTGCTTGCGCTGGCAAACGGCTTCCGCATCCTGATCATGTACAAAGATCCGGCTCTTGCGTTAGTGATCGGACTTTCGCTGATCGGGACCGTTATTATCTCAAAACTGATCGGCTGTGTTCTGCCGCTTCTGGCTAAGAAAGCGCATCTGGATCCGGCGATCATGGCTTCCCCGTTGATCACCACTCTGGTGGATACATGTTCGATCTTGATCTATTTTAATATCGCAACGATATTATTCAGCCTGTGAGGTTGAAAAAAGGATATCTGTTATCTGCCCCTGAAGAGCAGATCCGCAGATATCCTCTTTTATATTTCTGTAAAACCCTTTGACTCTTACTCAATCACCTTGATCCAGCCGTCCGGAGCCTCGATGTGCCCCATCTGGATACCAGTCAGTGTGTCATACAGCTTCTGGGTGACCGGACCCATCTTCTCCATCCCGCTCGGGAAGCAGATCTCTTTTCCGTGATCCACGACCTTGCCCACCGGGGAGATCACTGCCGCAGTGCCGCACAGCCCGCACTCTGCGAAATCTTTTACCTCGTCAAAGTATACATCCCTCTCCTCTACTTCCAGTCCGAGATAATGCTCCGCCACATACATGATGGATCTTCTCGTGATGGAAGGAAGGATCGTGTCGGAATGCGGCGTTACGACCTTGTTATCCTTTGTGATAAAAATAAAGTTTGCGCCGCCGGTCTCCTCAACCTTCGTCCTGGTCGCGGAATCCAGATACATATTTTCATCAAAACCGTTTGCATGTGCTGTCACGATCGCATGAAGGCTCATCGCATAGTTGAGTCCTGCCTTGATATGCCCTGTTCCACGCGGAGCCGCACGGTCAAAATCTGATACGCAGATCGTAATCGGTTTTGCTCCGCCCTTGAAATACGGTCCTACCGGAGTCGTGAAGACACGGAACTGGTACTCGTCAGCAGGCTTCACGCCAATCACGGGATTGATGCCGAACATATACGGTCTGATGTACAATGTCGCCCCAGAACCATACGGCGGAACATATGCGGCATTTGCCTTCACAGTCTGAACCACCGCATCTATAAAACGGTCCTCCGGGAACACCGGCATTTCCAGACGTTTTGCCGAATCCACCATGCGGGCGGCGTTGAGATCCGGGCGGAAAGTCACGATACGTCCGTCCTCCGTGGTGTATGCCTTCATTCCTTCAAAGACAGTCTGTGCATACTGGAGCACCCCGGCACATTCATTCATTGTAATGTTCGCATCGTCAATAAGCGAGCCTTCATCCCATTTTCCATCTTTATAATTTGACACATACCGTTTGTCGGTCTGAATATAACTGAATCCGATATTTTCCCAGTCGATATTTTTCTTCTCCATTGTAAATCCTCCATTCCTCCAGTCAAAACAGGTCATTTCGTTGTTTCTGGTGACATTATAATACTCTGATTAAGAAAAATCAAGAGTGCGCTCTGTTTTTACCGTTCCATCATACTGATGGACTCGATCCCCACGCTTCCGCCTCTTACGACTTCAATACTCTTGAACTCCTCTTTCATGAGTTTCACCACAGCGTCATTCTTCGTGGCAGTCTGCACAAACTCCACCAGCACACTGTCCCTGCCGTAGTCAATGACCTTTGCCTTAAAAGTCTCCGCGATCTGGAATACCTCCACCTTTGCCGCCGGCGTACAGTGAAAAACTTTTACATAGAGGATTTCTTTCATCCTTACAAAAATATCTGTAAAATCAATAACCTTGATGACCTCGATCATACGGTTAAGCTGCTTCTTGATCTGCTCGAACGTTTCGTCATCGCTGACTGTTGCGATGGTCATCCTTGATATAGTCGGGTCTTCTGTGGTCCCCACTGTCAGACTGTCCAGATTGTATGACTTTGCCGAGAACAGCCCGGATATCTTGGAGAGCACTCCCACCTGGTTCTCCACATAGAGGGAGATCCATCTTTTCTTCATACTATTATCCATATTTTCACGCGCTCCTTTCTTCCGCTTGTCACTAACAATCCATAATCATGTCTTCCAGCGTGCCGCCGGGCTGGATCATGGGGTATACCAGGTCTTCGGGATCAATGATAAATTCGATCAAGGTCGGCACTTTTGTCTCTGCTTTCGCCGATTCAAACGCCGCGGCGATCTCCTCTTTCTTCGTCACGCGGATCCCCTTCGCCCCATAGCTTTCTGCCAGGCGCACAAAATCCGGCGTGTACTCGGGCATCTGCTCCCCGTTCGTTCTGCGGTACATGGCTCCCGAACGCATATTTGTCATGCCGTATCTCTTTCCATAAAACAGCTTCTGCCACTGCCGCACCATTCCAAGATATTCGTTGTTAAATACGCAGAGAATGAGCGGAAGCTCCTCAAGGACCGCGGTGGCAAACTCCTGGATATTCATCTGCATGCCCCCGTCACCTGAGATTGCGATCACCGTCTTGTCAGGATTCCCCAGCTTCGCGCCGATCGCAGCGGGGAATCCGTATCCCATGGTTCCCAGTCCTCCGGAGGTGACGAGCTGCTTCTTTTCCGTGATCTCCGCATACTGGGTGACAAACATCTGGTGCTGCCCTACATCTGTGGCAATGATCGCATCGTCAAACTGACGGTTCATTTCCTCAATGATGTCCATAGGCGTCATGTGTGTATAATTCTTCATGGTAAGCGGGTGCTCTTCTTTCCACGCCCGGATCCGCGCCAGCCATTCATCTGTCTCACAGGACTCTACATATTCATTCATCTTTGTGACTGCCTCAAGGGCATCCGCGACGATCGGAACATGCACATGGATGTTTCGCGATATGGATGCAGTGTCAATATCAATATGCACGATCTGCGCATTCGGCGCAAACGCATGGAGCTTTCCTGTGATACGGTCATTAAACCGAGTCCCGATCGAAAAAAGAAGATCGCACTCTTCTACCGCCATGTTGGCGGCATACTGTCCGTGCATTCCCAGATTGCCGATAAACAGCGGATGATTGGTCGGGACAGCCCCGCGCCCCATGATTGTCGTCACCACCGGCACATTTGTCTTGTTGACCACCTCTGTAAATATTTTGTTCGCGCGTGCGATATTCACACCGCCCCCGGCAAGGAACAGAGGTTTTTTGGCTTTTTTCAGCATCTTCAGCGCTCTTTTGAGCTGTCCCATGTGGACGCTCGTATTGGGCTTATAGCCGCGGATATTCACAGTGTCCGGATAATCCGGGCTTCCCAGCTCTCCCATCACATCTTTCGGCAGATCGATGAGCACCGGACCCGGACGCCCTGTCCTGGCGATATAAAACGCTTCTTTAATGATCCGTCCCAAGTCCTCCCTGTTGCGCACGGTCACGCCGTATTTTGTGATACTGCGGGTGATCCCCACGATATCCACTTCCTGAAACGCATCGTTTCCGATCAGATTCTTTGCAACCTGCCCGGTAAAACAGACAAGGGGGACGCTGTCATAATTCGCCGTCGCAAGCCCTGTGACCAGATTGGTCGCTCCCGGTCCGCTGGTAACAAGGCAGACGCCTGCCTTTCCGGTCGTCCGCGCATAGGCGTCGGCTTCATGGACCAGTGCCTGTTCATGACGCGGCAGGATGACGCGGATATCGTCCTGCTTATACAGCTCGTCGCTGATATCAATGGTACACGCCCCCGGATAACCGAAGATTGTGTCCACGCCTTCTTCTTTCAAAGCTCTTACAAGTAATTTGTTCCCTGTGATCTTTCTCAATTTTCCTGCCTCCTTTTCTTTAAGACCTCTTTTAAAAAGAAAACCCTGAGCAGCGTATGCTCAGGGCGAATAATCTTATCCGTGTTACCACCTAAATTCAGAGAAAACTCTCTGCACTCTGCCGGTACGGGAATGCCTCTGCATCCGATACCGTTTCCCAGTAACGCGGGAATCACGTTGAAGCCTACTTGACGTCCTGTCGTTCAGTCCACTGCTCAAAGGCTACCTTCCATAACTTCCTCACGGAGATTCTCACCTGCCATCTCCTCTCTTTGCATCGGAAAACTATGTACTCCTCCTTATCACTGCATTTGGTCTATGGTCTTAAAACTGAAATTTAAATACATTATAGTGTGTATAATTATCCTTGTCAATCACATTTTCTTGATCTTTTTTAAGGGTCAGACCCCTGTTAAACGGGGTCTGACCCCTTTTGCCGAAGTTTTCAGAATATTCTATTAATATTCGTATTCGTCGAATCCATCAGGAATTAACTCCTTTCCTTTTCCCAGGCTTTCCCCATCCTCGGAATACCCGTGGAAATGATCCGCATAGCTGTCTCCATCAATCACGAGATACCTGCTGTAACTCACCACGTGTTCTGTGCCGTCTTTCATAGTAATATAAAGGGTCCTGGACATTCCCGCCAGCGGCTCCGGTTCTTCGGTGTATCTCCCCGTGCTTTTATTGATCAGACTGACAACGTCGTCAAACTCCTCTTCCTCAAAGCTCCGATACCTCTCATCCTCCGCCGAAGGCATGACAATCATTTCGATCTTTGACACATCTGACGCTTTAAGAGAGCGCGCCCATGTCATACTCTCCCGCCGGGATGGAATTTTCCGGTAAGCCAGCATGCCGGAAACGATCAAAAGAAGCAGTACAATTACCGTGACCGCAGCAGCCTGTTTTTTCTTCCTTGTCCTATTTCCCATACCCCGTCGCCCGTCCCCCTTCTCCTTTTCTATCTGCTCCCCCGGTTCTTCACGACCCCCAAAAGGGAATACAGAAGAAGAGCCGCTATATTTGCCATGACCACGCTCGCACCTGCGGGAGTCGCCCATACATAGGAAACCATGATCCCAATGACCAGGCATACGACAGATATCACAGCAGAATTTATTATGACACTTTTAAATGTCCTGCACACCCGCATGGATGTAAGGGCCGGAAAAATGATCAGGCTTGATATCAGAAGCGCCCCCATCATCCTCATCCCCAGTACGATGGTAACCGCTGTCAGCACAGCGATCAGCGTGTTGTACAGGTCTGCCTTCACACCGGTCGCCTGGGCAAATGTCTCATCAAATGTGATGGCAAAGATCTTGTGATAGAAAAATACATACAGTGCCAGCACCACAACTGCCAGCGCCACACTCAGCCGGACATCTTCGACGCTCATTGCAAGGATGCTTCCGAACATATAGTTATACACATCTGTGTTCATTCCTGTTGTCATGGAAATCACCATGACGCCCACTGCAAGCGAGCTGGTGGAGATCAGAGCAATCGCCGCGTCGCCTTTGATCCGGCTGTTTCCCCGGATGCGCAGAAGCAGCACCGCTGCCACAATGACCACGGGAATTGCTACGGCAAGAGGCGCCGCGTTCAATGCCGCCGCCACGGCGAGGGCTCCGAACCCCACATGGGAAAGTCCGTCCCCGATCATGGAATACCTCTTGAGCACGAGGCTCACCCCCAGGAGAGAAGAGCACAGAGCCACAAGCGCCCCTACGATAAACGCACGCACCATGAATGGGTAAGAAAACATTTCTATCACATTTTCAAACATGGCTCTCACCTCCATTTTCTTCTTTATGCGCACCTATCCCGGCAGCGCAGTCTCTGTCCGCGCCTTCCAGGAATTTCCTTCCGACGCGGCTCTCCCTGTATTCCTCCGCCGTCCCGAAGAATAGCATCTTCTCCTGAAGGTGCAGGATATGGCTTGCGTCCTCCACCGCGCTTTCGATATCATGGGAAACCATCACCACTGCGATGCCGGACTCCCGGTTGATCCTGCGGATGAGCTGATAAAACTCAGACGTCACGATGGGATCGAGCCCGGTCACAGGCTCGTCAAGCAGAAGCATAGTCTTCGTGGCACAGAGAGCGCGCGCAAGGAGAGCCCTCTGTGCCACGAAGAC
>CALWFS010000121.1 GCA_944377705.1 uncultured Mediterraneibacter sp.
GAGGGGCGCTGTACGGCGGGCTGGATATCGGATGGTTCTATCCGGTGCTGATGGTGACGATGCCGCTGGCGGGAGTGGTATATATCGCGGCAGGAAGAAGGAGGAAGTCATTGTCATAAGTAAAACTTGTAGCGGACAATTTAATATGATACGATTTATAGGCAACAATGATATTAAATGCAGAAAAATTGAGTAATTTACTGACAGTATGGTAAGAAAAGATAAGAAGAAATCGAGATGATAAAATGGAAAAAGTAACAAAAACAGATCAGGAAAACGTGTTTAAAAATGTGCCGGTCCCCGCAGCGCTGAGGATCATGGTGGTCCCTGCAGTGATCAGCCAGCTTATCGTACTTATCTATAATATGGCGGATACATTTTATGTGGGACAGACGAACAACCCCTATATGGTGGCAGCCACATCTCTGATCCTGCCTGTCTTTAACATCACGCTCTGCCTTGCAGGGCTTGCCGGGGTAGGAGGCGGAGCGCTGATCTCCAGGCTGCTGGGACAGGACAGGGCGGAAGAGGCGCAAAGGGTAAGCGCGTTTTCTTTGTATCTTGGTATTCTGATCGCCGCTGTCTTTTCGGCGGTGATGGCAGTCTTTATGAATCCTATCCTGGAACTGCTGGGAGCAGGGGAAAATACATATGAGTATGCCAGACAGTATGCGCTGTGCGTGATTGTTTTCGGCGGTATTCCTACAGTGCTGTCAAATGTATTGTCCAATCTGATCCGTAGTATCGGGCATTCCAAAGCGGCAGGCACAGGGATCATACTGGGCGGGCTTTTGAATATCGTGCTTGATCCGATATTTATGTTTGTACTGCTGCCGGATGGATGTGAGGTGCTGGGCGCCGGGATCGCTACCGCATTGTCAAACTGTATGGCGTGTCTGTTTTTTGTGATCGTACTGATACAAATGGGGCACGAGTCAGTCATTACATTTCGCATGAAAACAGGCATTGCGGAGAAAAATAGCATTCTCTCTGTGTTTGCGGTTGGCATTCCGTCAGCGATCTCCACATTCCTTTTTGACCTGGATTATGTGGTGATTGATAAGCTGATGGTATCCTATCATGATCTTGCGCTGGCAGCGATCGGGATCGTGCTCAAAGTGGAACGCTTTCCGCTGAATGTGGGAATCGGCATCTGCCAGGGAATGCTTCCCCTAGTGGCATATAATTATGGCGCGGGGAACCAAAAGAGGATGAATGACACGATCCGCCTGGCACGAGGGCTGGGTCTGGCCATTGCCCTGATCAGCATTATCCTTTATGAGATATTTGCGGGACCGCTGGTACGGCTCTTTATGTCAGATCCGCAGACAAGTGAAATGGCGTCTGTATTTCTGCGGATCCGGGTGCTTGCCACACCGCTTATGTTTTTGAGCTTTTTTACGGTGTACCTGTTTCAGGCATTTGGAAAGGGGCAGATTTCTCTTTTCCTCGGAGTGACGCGCTGGCTGGTCTTTAATATCCCCATGCTGTTTATCTTAAATGCGATCTTCGGTATGTACGGGATCGTGTGGTCACAGGTGACAGCGGATATACTGACGGTGATCCTGTCATTTTACGTATTTTACAGGTTTGGACCTGATCGGAAGAGCTCAGGGTGAAGGATCAGAGAAAGGAGAATAGGATGTCAAATATTATCGATATGCTGGATGAATTACAGAACCGGGCGCTGCGTGAGCCCGATGTCAGAGAAAAGCTTCTTTCCACAAAGAGTGAAAGGGATCCTCTCAGCGCATTCTGCCGGGTGTGCCGGGAGCTTGGGTATGAGATCTATGAGATGGAGCTCGTGTGCGCGGGAGAGGAATTTCACGCGGCGATGAAGCGGAGCACCAACGGCGGCGGGGAGAATTCTCCCATGATCGCCGGGGAGGATGACTTTTACGAATTATTTATGGCAAATCTGGAGTGAGAGATGAAAAAACAGACATTGAAAACCTACTTTGGCTATGATTCCTTCCGCCCGGGGCAGGAAGAGATCATTGACCATATTCTTGCCGAA
Source organism: uncultured Mediterraneibacter sp. (assembly GCA_944377705.1). Classification (GTDB taxonomy): domain Bacteria; phylum Bacillota; class Clostridia; order Lachnospirales; family Lachnospiraceae; genus Mediterraneibacter. The sequence goes on from CALWFS010000121.1 coordinate 2,018, forward strand.
CAGGATGTGCTTGCCGTGATGCCTACCGGCGCGGGAAAGTCTCTGTGTTATCAGCTGCCTGCCCTTCTGATGCCGGGGATCACTGTGGTCGTGTCGCCGCTGATCTCCCTGATGATGGATCAGGTCAAAGCCATGAATGAGGCGGGGATCCATGCGGCTTATATCAACAGTTCCCTGACAGAAAACCAGATCGCGAGAGCGCTGGAACTGGCGAAGGCAGGACAGTACAAGATTATTTATGTGGCGCCGGAGCGTCTGGAGACGCCCCGGTTTCTTGATTTTGCCTGTCATACGGAGATTTCCATGATCACAGTGGATGAAGCCCACTGCATCTCTCAGTGGGGGCAGGACTTCCGACCGAGCTATGTGAAGATCCTTTCATTTATCCGTCAGCTTCCCCTGCGTCCGGTCGTATCTGCATTTACGGCGACAGCCACAGAGCGGGTGAGGGAGGATATCCTGTCGTCACTTCAGCTGGAGCATCCATATGAGACAGTGGCAGGCTTTGACCGGGAGAATCTGTACTTTGAAGTGCAGAAGACAGAGGATAAGAAAGAGAGGGTCCGAACATATCTGGAAAGCCACAGGGAAGACAGCGGGATCATTTACTGTGCCACCAGGAAAGGGGTGGACGAGCTGTATCTCTATCTGGACAATTCAGGCTTTTCTGTGGGAAGATACCATGCAGGAATGGGCGCGGAGGCGAGGAGGACCAGCCAGGAAGATTTCATCTATGACCGGGTAAAAGTGATGATCGCCACCAATGCATTTGGTATGGGGATCGACAAATCAAATGTGCGCTGCGTCCTTCATTACAATATGCCTCAGAGCATGGAGAATTACTACCAGGAAGCGGGCAGGGCAGGACGCGACGGCGAGCCGGCGGAGTGTATTCTCTACTATTCGCCCCAGGACACTGTGATCAACCGTATGCTTCTGGAGAGCAAGGAGGATTACAGGGAATACACAGCGGATGAACTGCGGATGATCCAGGCTCAGGACATGGAACGCCTCCGGAAGATGGAAGTCTACTGTACGACTACAAAATGTCTCAGAGCATACATACTGAACTATTTCGGGGAGAATGCAGAAGAATCGTGCGGGAACTGCTCCAATTGTCTGGAAGAATTCGATGAGATGGACGCTTCGGAAGCAGCGGGGGATGTGGTCCGGTGCGTCCGGTCCTGCGGACAGCGATTTGGGGTGAATGTGATTGCGGGGACTCTGCTGGGAGAGAACACTGCAAAGATCCGAAATTACAGGATGGATCAGAGCCCTGTTTACGGAAAACAGAGCAAGATGGGACAGACGCTGGTCAAGGAAGTGATACGCACCATGCTGGAGAGAGGGTATCTCCGGCAGACACAGGATAAGTATTCCCTTTTAAAACTGACAGAGAAGTCAGAACAGCTCCTGGACCAGGAATCTCCCTTTGTGATCAGCTATAAAAAAGAAAAGGAAAAGAAAAAAGACTCCGGTAAGAGCACAGCAGGAAGGCGTTCTGTTCAGACGGAAGAACTGACGGAGAAGGGAAGAGAACTATTCGAAGAGCTGCGGAGGCTTCGGATGGAACTGGCAAGAGGGCGGTCTGTACCGCCGTATGTAGTGGCGTCTGATAAGACTCTGCGGGATATGTGCGTCAAACTGCCTTTGACTGAGAGTGAAATGCTGGATGTAAACGGAATGGGAGCAAAGAAGCTGGAACAGTACGGAGGAATATTCCTTGAAAAGATCCGGGAAATTACCGGGGGAAATCGTGAATCATGGGATCCGGATCACAATACGGATGCAGTCGCGGAGACACCTCTGACGGAAAAGAAGGCAAAGGGAAGGAAATCAGAATTCCGTCTTACAGAAGAGATCCTTGACGGGATCAGATATGTCCCGGAGATAACGATCAGCGATTTTGTTGCACGGATCAATGAATTAAGAGATGAGAAGCAGATGAAGAGACTGACGATCAAGCAGCTTACGGAGATACTGCTGGAAGAAGGCTGCCTGGAACAGAGGTTCCAGAATGGCTATACAAGGAAATGCCTGACAGAGAAAGGACGGGAAGCCGGAATCCGGACAGAAGAGCGGATCAGCTCTAAGGGAAATCCTTATGAGGTATTCCTTTACACGGAGAAAGGGCAGAAATATCTGGTGAAATTAATAAAACGGATGAGCGAGAAAGACAGAGAGTTGTAAACGTTGGTCCAGGACAGGGTTAGATAATAATTGATTATTCGTGTGATTAAATGATATTAAAACAGATAAGGAGGACATCTAGATGAAATTCTTTCATCTTTCGGATCTGCACATCGGACTGAAGCTCTTTAACCGGGATCTTCGGGAAGATCAGGAATATATTTTACGGCAGATCACGGTTATCGCTGTCCGGGAACAGCCGGAGGCAGTGGTCATAGCGGGAGATATCTACGATAAGGCAGTGCCGTCCGCTGAGGCAGTGGAAGTGTTCGACCGTTTTATCGCAGGGCTGAATTCTGCGCTGCCGGATACAGCGGTGATGATGATCGCGGGAAATCATGACAGCGGTCCCAGGATCAACTGTTTCCGAAGCGTGCTCTCCAGGCAGAATGTGTACATGATCGGTCAGCCGCCGAGAGTGGAAGGAGAGCAGATCGAGAAAGTGGTCTTGGAGGATGAATTCGGTCCTGTGAACTTTTATCTGCTGCCTTTTGTCAGACCATCCATGGTAAAACAACTCACCGGAGTAGATGAGAACGGCAATAATCTGTCCTATGACGAGACTCTGCACCGTCTGATCGGACGGGAGGAAATCAATCTCTCTCAGAGAAATGTGATCGTCAGCCATCAGTTCTATCTTCCTGCGGGGACACATGCGGAGGATGTGGAGCGCATGGATTCGGAAATACGGACCGTGGGAAATATCGACCAGGTATCCGCGGATATTCTGGAGCGGTTTGACTATGCGGCGCTGGGACATATCCATAAGCCTATGAAAGCGGGAAGCGAATTCTGCCGTTACTGCGGCACTCCCCTTGCCTGTTCTGTCAGTGAGGCAGGACAGCAGAAAGGCATTGTCATGGTGGAGCTGGGAGAAAAAGGAGACAGGAAGACAATGGTTCTTCCCCTGGAACCGCTCCGGCAGGTGCGCGTGATCCGGGGAGAGCTGGAGGAAGTGCTGAAACAAGGATGCAGGGATTATGTGACCGTGGTCCTGACGGACAGGGTGGACCTGGATGTCTTTGACATGCAGGATAAGATCCGCAGCACGTTCCCTAATCTTCTTGAGATCCGCAGGGAGACACTGCGCAGGACAGACTATGGGAGAGTGTGTGCAGTTCAGGAAGAACTGGATCCTTTTGAATTGTGCTGTGCCTTTTTAAATGAGCCGGATGATGAGGAAAAAGCGATCCTTCGGGATGTTATCAATACTGTTCAGGAGGTGATGCAGGAATGAGACCGCTCAGACTGACCATGCAGGCGTTCGGCTCCTACGGGAAACGGACGGTCATTGATTTTGAACAGACAAACCAGAACCTTTTCCTGATCACCGGAGATACGGGAGCCGGAAAGACGACTATATTTGATGCCATTGTATTTGCCCTCTACGGGGAGGCAAGCTCCGGAATGAATAAAAAGAACGGCACGGAACTTCAGAGCCAGTATGTTGATCCCGGAGTAGAGCCTTTTGTGGAGCTGGTATTCTCAGAGGCGGCGGGAGACAGCAGGGAAGAATACACGATCCGCCGGGTGCCGAGGCATGTCCGGCCGCTGAAGCGCGGGACCGGGGTAAAGGAAGAGAGCGAGAGCGTGGCTCTCACCATGCCTGACGGCTCTGAGTACCCACAGAAAGAGACGGACAGAAAGCTGGAAAAGATCGTGGGACTGACGAAGAGTCAGTTCATGCAGGTCGTTATGATCGCCCAGGGGGAGTTCATGGAGCTTCTGAGGGCGAAATCCGATGACAAGAAGATGATTTTCCGAAAACTCTTCCACACAGAGCTGTATGCAAAGATCGTGGACGAGCTGGGAAAGAGGAGAAAAGGAAAACAGCAGGAGATGGCGCAGATCCGCACAGTGTGCCAGACTGAGGTCTCCCATGTGGATGTGCCGGAAGACTATGAGCAGGCGGAAGAGCTTACAGAATTGAAGAAACGCATTGTTTCTTCAGACCAGCTTTCCGCGGTGGACATGGAACGACTGCTGGGAGATTTGGGGTATCTTTGTGATGTTTTAAAAGAACGCTGCGATCAGGCTCAGAAGGAATACGATGCGGCAGACCGGAAGCATCTGGAAAAGCGGGATGCTTATACTGCCGGGATACAGCTTTTAAAACGGTTCGATGAGCTGGAACAGGCGGACCAGGAGCTCTCAGGGTGCGCATCTGAAGAGGATGAGATCCGCAAGGCAGAGGAAAAGATCCGAAGGATCAGCGGGGCGTATGAGATCCAGGCGGTATATCAAAGATACATGGATGCAGCCCGGACTTTGGAAAGTAAAAAAAAAAACCTTGCAGAACAGGAG
>CALWFS010000122.1 GCA_944377705.1 uncultured Mediterraneibacter sp.
AAGGGCGTGTAGCTCAGGTGGTAGAGCACTTGACTTTTAATCAAGTTGTCCGGGGTTCGAATCCCCGCACGCTCATTGACTGGAAGATACGAGTTTTATATTTATATAAGAAACTAACATTCTAAACATAGCAGTGCTGTGCCCTTGATCGGGTGCAGTTTTTCTTTACAAAACCATCGCTTATAGAAGCCAATCTGCGGGAAAACGCTTTACATTCCGCTGGTCGGCTGTTATACTGACCGTAGTTTGAGAGAGTAGGAGTGAAGTTATCTTAAACTGATCTGGCCGCTCCCACATAATCGCAATGGGCAGATATTTTGATGGAGTAACCTAAAATAACAGGCAAATTTAAAAGGAGGAGACATGCAGCTAAACATAACAACGGATTATGCCATTCGAATGCTCTTGTGCCTGGGGGAAATGAATGTAAAAAAGTCAGGACCGATTATCGCAGAGGAGATGAGCATTCCACCTAAATACATTCTAAAAATAACGGCGAAACTTCGCGAAGCGGAACTGATCGGGTCTACTTCAGGATCCCAGGGAGGATACTATCTGTTAAAGCCGCTGGATAAGATTACCTGGCTGGAAGTAGTGCGTATTATGGAGCCTTCCATTAAGATCAATCGCTGCCTGGAGCCCGACGAGTACTGCAGCAGAAATGCATCCGCTGAGTGCGCTGTGCGACGTTTTTATCAGGCTATGCAAAAGGAGGTAGAGGAGAGGTGGGCTTCCTTGAGCCTTGCGGATATCCTGAAAACATATGGAAGATCTGCAGAGTGCGGGTGCGTAGAAATGATAGGAGAAATACAACGGATTTGCCGGAAAGAGATACAGAACACAGGAATACGTCAGAGAAAGGGAGAGAAGAACCGTGGAGAGCACAGCATTAGAAGGGCTGAGCGCAATTGCTCATTATATTGAAGAGATGGAATTCAAGAAAAAGCCTCTGGGCGGCTTCAGTGAGGAAGACGTAATGGAGAAGATCGGTATTATCTGTGGAAAGTATGAGGATCTGATCCGGGAACTCTGTGAGAAGCAGAAACAGATGAAAGATTCTGCACAAAAAATACAGGATGAGTACCAGAAGAAAAGCACAGGGCTGCTGGATAGCATGAAGCAGATACAGGAATACCGAGAACATGCAGTGACAAAAGCGGATGAAGAAGCCGCGCGGATTCTGGAAGAGACGCAGAAGAGAGTAGAGGAAGAAGAAAAGAAGATCGCGGCGCTGGAAGAAAGATATACCCGCGCGCTGCTGGAATATAAGAAAAAAACAGACAGACTGAAGGAAGAAGGAGAAGCCTTCAGCGAAAAAGCCAGAGAAATTCTGAAGCAGATTGAGGATCTGAGCAATGGAAATGAATGAATCCCAACGACCGGAAGGGGAGGTACAGCAGGCAATCCGAGCCAAATTGGAAAATGAGAGAAGAGATAAGAAGGACCGGAGGCGATGGCTCATCGGGACAGTTCTTCTGCTTCTTCTGATATTTCTGCTGTTTAGAGTGTTTTTTGGCATCGCCATAGTGGAGGGCAATTCCATGGCCCCGAACTATCAGGAGTCGGACCTGGTGTTGTACACCAGGATACATGGAGAGTTGGAGCGAGGCGATGTTGTCCTTGCGGAGGCAGATGACGGTCGTATCCTGCTGCTCAAGCGGGTGGCAGGCCTGCCTGGAGAAGAAGTGTATATTGACGAGCGTACCGGGAGCGTCATGATCGACGGAAAAGAGCAGACAGAAGAATATGCCAATGGCGTCACCCGACGGACTGTTATCCAGGAATACCCCATTACGCTGGGAGAAGAGGAATACTTTCTTCTGGGCGACAACAGGGAGAACTCCATGGATTCCAGAGAGTATGGTCCCGTGTCTTCAGATCAGATAGGGGGAAAGGTACTGGCGGTGTTCAGAAAAAACTGACAGGCAAACAGCGAAAGGGCTGCGGCAAAGATCGTCTGCACCAGGCGTGCGGGTGATCTTTTCTGTTTTGAAGGAAATGTGTATTGACAAATGGGGGAAACATTTAATAGAATAAGAGATAAGAAGGCAAACCTTGAAGGTATGCATTGATAGGACTAAAATAAATCTATCGTTTGAGTTGAAAATTATAGGGGCTAAAGAGAAACGTTTGGGAGAGTACAATGAGAAAGGAGAATCCATGCTTAACAGGAAAGAAGTAAGAAAAAGAGTTACAGTATTGTTGGCGGGGCTGCTGGTTGGCGGCAGCGTACTTTCCGGTGTTCACACGGCGGCCGTGGCAGAGTCCGGGGAAGACACGATGGGTACGCAGGAGACAGCGGCGCCCGGAGAAGAGATCATCGAGACGAATGACACGGAGACCGGGGATTCACAGCCAGGAGATCAGGATACAGATACGCCGGAGTCCGAAAGTCCGGGGACAGATATGCCGGGCACAGAGAACCCGGATACGGAAAATCCGGACACAGATACACCGGATGCAGAAGATCCAGACACAGAGGATTCGGATACAGAGGATCCGGATACAGAGAATCCGGACACAGAGGATCCGGATACGGAAGATCCTGATACAGAGGATCCGGACACAGAGAACCCTGATACAGAGGATCCAGACACAGAGAACCCTGATACAGAGGATCCGGACACAGATACACCGGATGCAGAAGATCCAGACACAGATACACCGGATCCGGAGACTCCTGTGACAGATACGCCGCAGCCGGAAGCGCCTGAGCCGGCAGCGCCGGTTCCGGATGAAGAGGCAAAGCCCAGTGCGCCGGTATATTTCCGGGATAACAGCAAAGAAGCGTACTATGAAGAGCGTACATACAATCCGTCGGAAGCTTTCGTTGACAAGGGAGAGAAGATCAAGTACAGCACAGATATGCCGTTAGAGGATATCCCGGTCTTTATCACGCCGGAGATGATTATTGGCGCTCTTAAGGTGCAGGATGAATACGGCTATCCGGCTTCTGTCACCATTGCCCAGATTATACAGGAGTCCGGATTCGGCGAGTACGGTCCATACGGAGATGAGGGACAGGGTCTCTCTTACCTTGCTTATCAGTATAACAACCTGTTTGGAATTAAGGGGACAGGCCCTGCGGGTTCAGTGAATATGAAGACCGGAGAACAGACAAAAAGCGGAGAGAGCTATACTATTCGCGCGGGATTCCGGGTATATCATACATATACCGAGGCTATTGATGACCGGGCAGAGCTGTTGAGCGAAGTTTACAGTGATCTGATCGAAGACGTTAATGATGCCAACACATTTGCCATGCGGATCGGCGGCAGATGGGCGACAGATATAAACTATGCGAAAAATCTGATCCGTCAGATGGAGACTTATGACCTGTATCGCCTTGACCGTATGACATTAGGCGAGTTCAGTGAACTTCTGGGAGACTTCGCGGATCCATGCCCCGGATCACAACTCACAAGCGGCTTTGGCTGGAGAGAATTCAGGAATTCTTATCATAAGGGGATTGACCTTGGGACAGGAAGCGAGAATATCCCGGTTTACGCTGCTGCAGCCGGAACCGTCATAACAGCGGGATGGAGCGATTCAGCGGGAAACTGGATCGTGATCGATCACGGTGACGGTCTGGTGACAAAATACATGCATCATGAAGAGATATATGTAGAAAAGGGAGATCATGTAGAGAAGGGACAGCAGATCGGTCTGAGCGGCTCTACCGGTGACTCTACCGGAAATCATCTTCACTTCCAGCTGGAGATCAATGGGGCTGCAGTAGATCCTCTGCCGTATCTGTACCCGGAAGAGGAGCAGCTGTGATCCAGAGGGCTGGCAGATGATTCTCCAGACAGTTGATAAAAAAGTCAAAAATACTGCCCGGCACATTGCCGGGCAGTATTTTTTATGAAAGTCATAAAAAGGGATCATAATGTCTGTCAATGGTGAACAATCTGTGTTCCAAATGTTAAGTCTCTATGTCCGCTTATTGTATGTAAAACCGGAAATGTGATAAGATAATAAAAATTAAGAAAATCTTAAGAGGTAAGCGGCGGATATGGATGCACAGAACAGAGTTAATATATGGAACGAAGTCAGGACGCTTTACAGAAGGTGGAGCGTTCTGCTTCTTATTTTGGCGATGCTGATTGTCTCGGCAGCCACAGCCGGCTGTGCCGGCAATGCTGCAGAGACGCTCGCCGGAGTGGAAGGGAATATAGAGAGCGTGGCGGACCGGGTGCAGGTTGGTTTTGAGACTTCGGAGACAACAGCGGTGGAGAGCAGGACCGTGGAAGCGCTTCCCTTTGTGAATATTATAGAGGCGGACAACTCTGACCTGACTATTACCTGGGATGGACTAACGGAGGATGACCTGCCGGAGACAGAGGCTCTGATGACCGAGATCAAAGCGGCTGTGGACGCCTTTTCTGAGGAGGGCTATTCAACAGGGTTTCTGCTCTATGACCTGAACAGCGGCGGAGGCATCAGCTATCATGCCGATGAGAGCTATTACAGCGCCAGCGCGATCAAAGGGCCTTATGTGGCGTGGCTCGTGCAGGCATATCCGGAGACAGCGGACATACTGTACGGCACCATCCAGAACACGATCCAGTGGTCCAGCAACGATGATTACGAAACGCTTATCACTTTATATGGAAGTACAGAGTTCAACAACTGGGCGGCCGGGCTCGGATGCGATGATATCGCTATAACCGGAGAATGGTATCCTGCGGTCAACGCGCGGGAATTCGCCATGTTATGGAATTCTATCTATGACTATTTCATGTCGGAAAGCTGCGATCCGGATATCAGAGAGTTCTATAACGGAACGCTGTCCTCCGCAATATATGAGACCCTTGGAGAAGAATACACCGTGTACTCGAAGGCAGGCTGGATCGGCGAAGGGGTTGGGACATATTATAATGTACAGAATGACGCGGGGATCGTGCTGAAAGAGGATGCCCCGTATGTGCTTGTCGTGCTGAGCGACGCGTACGGAAGGCTGGATCTGCTGGATAACCTGGTGTCAGTCCTTGACCTGGCGCACACCGCGCTTATGGACAATTATCAGACGGACAATTAATTAAAGAAGAATAGTCAACTGCTTATGCGTGTGTTAAAATAGGAAACAGATCAACATAATGACATGGAGCGGCAATATGGAATATTTATATAAAAAACTGAAGGATCACGCTTCATCCGGCTATTATGGATTCCACATGCCGGGCCACAAGCGCAACGGCAGTGTGACCGGAGCGGATCTTCCTTATGAGATCGACATCACAGAGATTGAAGGATTTGACGATCTGCACCATGCGGATGGACTGCTGAAACAGGCGCAGTTAAGGGCTGCGTCTGTTTATCATGCGGAGGAGACCCATTATCTCATCAATGGGAGCACGGTGGGTATACTGAGCGCGGTGCTCGGCTGTACCAGGAAGGGGGAGAAGATCCTCATGGCGCGCAACTGCCACAAATCCGTGTATAACGCGGTCCTCCTCAATGAGCTGGAGCCGGTCTATCTCTATCCCGAGCTCCTGGCAGGGACGGAGCTGAATGGACAGATACCGCCTGAAAAGGTGGAAAGGCTGCTGGAGGAGAACCCGGATATAAAAGCAGTTGTCATTACGTCTCCTACATACGATGGTGTTGTTTCAGATATAAGGAGCATTGCGGATATGGTCCACAGAAGAGGGGGCGTACTCATTCTGGATGAGGCCCATGGGGCGCATTTCGGATTTCATCCGGCATTTCCGGAGAATGGGAACATGCAGGGGGCGGACGTGGTCATACACAGCCTGCACAAGACGCTCCCATCGCTGACCCAGACAGCGCTCCTGCACATGAATGGACAGACCGTGGACCGGAAGCGGGTACGAAAATACCTCCATATGCTCCAGACCAGCAGCCCCTCCTATGTGCTGATGGCAGGCATTGATGAATGCGTCCGTGTCCTTGCGGAGAGAGGGGAAGATATATTTGCCCCATATGTACAGCTCCTCCGGCAGACAAGGGAGCCACTGCGGACCCTCCGGCATCTGAGTCTGATCGAGACAGACCGATATGACCTGTCTAAGCTCGTGATCTCAGCATCAGGGTGTGCGACAAGAGAAGGCGGAGAAATAAAAAGATTTACTGGAAAAGATTTATATAATATTTTATATGAAAAATATTTACTGCAAATGGAGATGGGGGCAGAGTCTTATGTGATCGCCATGACGTCTCCTGCCGATACAGAGGAAGGGATGGAACGTCTGGTATCTGCCCTGACTGAAATTGATGGGAAACTTGCAAAAAAAGTAAAAGATGAAAGAAATGATGCATATCTGCCCGGGAGAGCGGGACAGCGCAGGGGAGAGCCGGCTCCGGTAAACGAGCAGATATATACGCCGGCTCAGGCGGAAGCGCTGGAAAATGCAGAGTATATCCCCCTGTCAGAATGTGAGGGAAGAGTCGTACTTGAGTACGCGTATATCTATCCGCCGGGAATTCCGCTGACTGTGCCGGGAGAGAAAGTTTCGGCAGAGACAGCGGAACAATTGAAAAAATA
>CALWFS010000123.1 GCA_944377705.1 uncultured Mediterraneibacter sp.
GATTCAAATATAACACAAAAGAGGCTATCCTCGCTTTTTAAATATTCAGTTGTAACACATGTATTGTAATCCTACATAATACCGTAACAAAGAATTAATTGTCTATTGTAATTTTGATAAAAATTCGTTACAATATTACTGTCCGGCATAAAAGGGGTATCTCTCCCGGTCTGGGAACTGTGGAGAAAAATATGCATGACAGAATGAAGAAGGATAAGACAGCATGGGTCCTTGCCCTGACGGCGCTGCTCATAGTTTCGGGTTGTTCCGGAAAAGAAGGGGAAAGCCTGGAAGAGCTGTCTGTTTCTGATAAAGAAAAAACGGAAGAAGAACAATCTGCTCCTGAGGAACAGAAAGATCCTGCGGAGACAGTTTATGTTTATGTGTGCGGGGCAGTGAATGCTCCCGGAGTATATGAATTAAAAGAGGATGCTCGTGTATTTGAAGCGATCAGTCTTGCCGGCGGCATGACGGCAGAGGCGGCGCCTGAGGCGGTCAGCCAGGCGCGTACCGTGGCGGACGGGGAACAGATTTATGTCCCCACAGTCCAGGAGATTCAGATGCAGGGCGCTGGGGTTGAAGATATTGTAACCGGAAATGCGGACGTAAGTGGGAAAGTAAATATTAATACAGCCGGAAAAGAGGAACTCATGACCCTGACAGGGATCGGAGAGGCAAAGGCTCAAAGCATCCTGGACTACCGTGAGAAGCACGGTCGGTTCGGGAGCATTGAGGATCTGATGCTGATCGAGGGAATCAAAGAGGGAGTATTTAATAAGATAAAAGAGGATATAACGATTTAAAGACAGGGAGTCAGGAAGAGGAGTATGAGTAAGAAGATATTGGTGGTAGACGATGAAAAACTGATCGTGAAAGGAATCCGGTTCAGCCTGGAGCAGGAAGGCATGGAAGTGGACTGTGCCTACGACGGGGAAGAAGCGCTTGAGTGTGCCAGGAACTGTGAGTATGACCTGGTGCTTCTGGATGTCATGCTCCCGAAGCTGGACGGATTCGAGGTGTGTCAGCAGATCCGTGAGTTTTCAGATATGCCTATCGTGATGCTGACAGCGAAGAGTGAAGATATGGATAAGATACTGGGGCTTGAGTACGGTGCAGATGACTATATCACCAAACCGTTCAATATCCTTGAAGTCAAGGCAAGGATCAAGGCGATCATGAGGCGTACTTCAAAGAGAAAGGAGCCCGAGGGAAGCCCGGTGCTCATTAAAGGAAATATGAAGATCGACTGCGAGAGCCGCCGTGTGTTTATCGGGGAGCGGGAGATCAACCTTACGGCAAAAGAATTTGACGTGCTGGAGCTGCTTGCCATGAATCCGAACAAGGTGTACAGCAGGGAAAACCTTTTAAACCTTGTGTGGGGATATGATTATCCGGGCGATGCAAGGACAGTCGATGTGCATATCCGCCGCCTCCGGGAGAAGATCGAGATGAACCCGAGCGAACCGAAATATGTACATACAAAGTGGGGAGTGGGTTATTATTTCCAGGGATAAACGTCAGTTCAGATTCAGAGACAAGATCTTTAAAAATATGCGGTTCCGATTTATCCTGTTCGCCATGCTGGCAGGTCTTCTGCCATGTATGGCGGCTCTTTTCGGGATCGTAAAATTCTACGAGTCGCGCGCGGTAGAACTCAGGACCGCGGAAATCCAGAACCAGTGCACCATACTGTGCAATCAGCTGAATAATTACGGGTATCTGTCGGACACATCCTCAGAAGTCATCAATACCAGTCTTGCCCAGCTTACCAATATTTATAACGGGCGTGTGATGGTCATAGATGAGGATCTCAGGGTCATCAAGGATACATACAGCCTGGATGAAGGTAAGACAGATGTGTCTGAAAACGTAGTCCTCTGTATGAGAGGAGAGAGGACAAACTTTTATGACAGGACAAACCATTATATTGAAGTGACTTCCCCCATTTATAATGACGAGGGAGACAAAGTGCTCGGGGTTATGCTTGCCAGCGTATCTACGGACAATATCGAGACAACTAAGCAGGTACTGTACACTCACGGCGGAGTGGTTGTAGGGATCGCCCTGATCCTTGTTGCCATGTTCAGCGTGTTTCTTGCAGACCGGATGGTGCGTCCTATTCATAAGATCACCGGAGCCATCGAAAACGTCACGGAAGGATACAGCGATGATGTGCTCCATGTGGATACATTTACGGAGACAAGACAGCTGAGCGAGGCATTTAATAAGATGCTCGGCAGGCTTAAGATACTGGATGAATCCAGGGAAGAGTTTGTATCCAACGTGTCCCATGAGCTGAAGACCCCTATGACCTCCATGAAGGTTCTGGCGGACTCGCTCCTGGAACAGGAGAATGTGCCTGTGGAAATGTACCAGGAATTTATGCATGATATTGCGAAAGAGATCGACAGGGAGAACCAGATCATCACAGATCTTCTCTCACTGGTTAAGATGGACAGGTCCGGTCAGACCATGAATATACAGAGCGTTAATATAAATGATCTTCTGGAACAAATCCTGAAACGGCTGAAGCCGATTGCGGAAAAGAAAAATGTAGAGATGGTCATGGAGAGCTTCCGACCGGTCAATGCGGAGATCGACGAGACGAAGTTTACTCTTGCCGTATCCAATCTGGTGGAAAATGCCATCAAATACAACCACGAAAACGGATGGGTCCATGTCTCGCTGAACGCGGACCACAAGTATTTTTTTGTGAAGGTGGAAGACTCAGGAATCGGTATACCTGAACAGGATCAGGCACATATTTTTGAACGGTTTTACCGTGTGGATAAATCTCATTCCAGGGAAATGGGAGGAACGGGTCTGGGGCTTGCCATTGCAAGAAATGCGGTGCTCGTACACCGCGGCTCCATCAAGGTATACAGCAATGAGGGCGAAGGGACGACCTTTACGGTCCGGATCCCTCTGATCTACGTGGCAGCATAGGAGGGGATGAGATGAAAAGAAAAATAATGCTTTTTGCCGTATGTCTCTGTCTGTCCGTGGTGTTTACTTCATGCGGGAAACGCACAGATGTGGGAAAAGAGGATCCGTTTATCTACTGCCTGAACGAAGATCGGACAGGGCTTACCAAAGTCTCCTATGAGTTCCCGGAAGGGGACACGGAGGAGACTGCAAGGGCAGTGCTGAAGGAACTGAAAGAACCGGCGGAGGAGATTGAGTATACGACGCCCATCCCCAAAGAGGTGGAAGTCCAGGACTGTCAGCTTAGAGGAAGCATTCTGGATGTGGATTTTAACAGTGCATACCTGGAAATGGGAGTTCTGGAAGAAAAGCTGGTGAGGGCGGCAGTGGTCCAGTCGCTGGTCCTGATCGATGGGATTAACGCGGTTTCGTTTACCGTGGACGGAGAAATGCTGGAAGACAGCGCAGGATTTCCCGTGGGGCTGATGAATGGGGATGATTTTGTGGAAAATACGGGCTCATCGCCAACAGCTTATCAGACTGACACTCTGACCCTTTATTTTGCGGATAAGGAGGGGGACAGTCTTGTCCCCCAGAAATTAGATGTGCGGTACAGCAGTAACGTGTCCCGGGAAAAACTGATCGTGGAGAAACTGATGCAGGGACCGTCGGGAAACGGAGCTTATCCCACGATCAATCCGGATGCAAACCTTTTGAGCGTGACGATCAAGGACGGGATCTGTTACGTGAATTTTGACAGCACGTTTCTTACAAGGGCTTATGATGTGCTGACGGAAGTGACTGTGTATTCGATCGTGAATTCTCTGGTTGAGGGAACAGAGGCACAGAAAGTGCAGATCACGATCAACGGAGAAACTGATGCAAAATACATGGAGGCGGTGGACTTGTCACAGCCTCTTGAAGAAAAGGAAGAACTTGTCGCAGCCGAAGAATAAGTTAAGATAAATGAGAAAGCGGCCGCTATGTACGATATGTATTCTGTTTCTTGTGATACAGGCAGTAAGAGTGAGTTTTTTTGGCGCGGGAGAAGAGCCTTCCGCGCTTGAAATGGCGCTCCTGGAAGATCCGGGGGCGGATGTAGAAGTCGCTCTGGAGGGTACTGTATACAGGATCGAAGAAAAAGCGAAAGTAACGGCAGTCTATGTGAAAGACAGTACCGTATCTGTTTCAAGTCGGAAATTCAATGAATCAAAACTCATGGTCTATATCAGACCGGATCAGACGAAAATCAAAATCGGAAACAAAGTAAAAATATATGGAGAGGCGTCCGTCTTTGACAGGGCTCGCAATCCCGGGAATTTTGACCAGAGGACTTATTATGTCAGACAGGGCATTCATGTCCTTGTGTGGGCGGAATCTGTGAAAATCATTTCTCGTGAGACGGATGCGGCGAGACAGTTTCTTGCCGAGCTGCGGTCCGAATGGAGAGGTATGCTCATCGGGCAGCTGGGAGAATATTACGGTGGCACCATGAGCGCGGTGCTGCTGGGAGATAAGAGCAGTCTGGACGGAGAGATGAAAAAATTGTACCAGAAGAACGGGATTGGTCATCTGCTTGCTATATCAGGGCTTCATATGTCGTTTATCGGAATGGGGATATACAGTCTGCTCAGAAGGACCGGACTGGGTTTCATTTCTGCCGGAGTGGCAGGAGGCGCCATTCTCATTGCTTATACGGTGATGATCGGGGCAGGCGTGTCCAGTCTTCGGGCGCTCATCATGTTCCTTATCAGGGTCGGGGCGGACATGACTGGAAGAGATTATGACCTGGCGACCAGCCTTGCGCTGGCAGCTGCTGCACTTGTATGGCAGCAGCCATTGTATATGACGGACGCGGGATTTCTGCTCTCTTTTGGGGCGATTCTCGGACTTGTTCTGCTCGGCCCGGTGTTTGCGGCAATGTTCGGGACGGCGTGTCCGGGCACTGGCAGGAAGAAAAACAAAAGCAGGAGGGCCGGAAACAAAAAGTGTGGGGCGGCAGCGAGATGGCTGGCAGGCGGACTCATATCCAGCCTGTCAGTGAATATCCTCCTTCTAGGCCCGATACTGTACTTTTATTTTGAAGTCCCGTTGTATTCTGTATTCCTGAACCTGCTGGTGATCCCCATT
This sequence comes from uncultured Mediterraneibacter sp., assembly GCA_944377705.1. Lineage (GTDB taxonomy): Bacteria > Bacillota > Clostridia > Lachnospirales > Lachnospiraceae > Mediterraneibacter. The sequence continues at coordinate 5,056 of CALWFS010000123.1, forward strand.
ATGCCTGTGGCAATGGGCGCGGGGATCGCAGGTTCGTTTCTGACGCTCATTTCTCCAGCCATCGGAAGCCCTGTGCTAAAGATTGGCAAAGCTGTGTTCTGGCTCTATGATCAGCTGTGTTCGGCAGCCGGTATGCTGCCCGCCGGCAGGTATGTAGCAGGAAAACCGTGTGCAGGATGGCTGATAACGTATTACGTCATACTGGGATGTCTGTGCGGGGTATTTTATTTTCTGTACCGCAGAAAAGAAAAAGACGATCCGGAGCTGCCATCCAAAGACAGGTGGAATATCCTGCTCCGCCTTCCCGGATGCGGTCTTATGCTCTGCGCTGTACTGATGACAGTGGCATGCCGCCGAGGGTACCGGAATGCAGAGGGAATACAGGCAGCAGTGCTGGATGTGGGTCAGGGAGACTGTATACATATCAGAGGCAGAGAAGAAAATTATCTGATAGATGGCGGGAGCAGTGACGTGTCCTCAGCCGGGAGCTGCCGGATCGAGCCATATCTGCTGGCAAATGCCGTGGATACGCTGGACTATGTCTTCGTCACACATGGTGACGAGGATCATATCAACGGGATACAGGAGCTGCTGAAAGGACAGGAGCTGGGCGTACGTATCCGAAACCTTGTGCTTCCGCCGCAGGAATATCATGATGAGAAGCTGGAAGAGCTGATTTACCTGGCGCAGAAAAACGGGACGAGGGCGCTGGTCATGAACGCGGGAGATGAGATTGCAGAAGAGATAGGTCATGGGACAGAGGGACTTGTCCTGAAGTGTCTTGGACCGGAAGACGGGCAGGAACTGAAACCTGGAAACGAGGCATCCCTAGTGTTAGATCTGTCTTATGGGGAGTTTCGCATGCTTTTTACTGGAGATGTGGAAAGCAGGGGGGAGGAACTCCTGTGTAAGAATGGCAGGCTGGAACAGTATGATGTGCTTAAGGCAGCACACCACGGATCGCGCGGCTCCAGCACAGAGGAATTTCTCAGAGTGACACAGCCAGCGGCCGCCCTGATCTCAGCCGGGGTGGATAACCGATATGGGCATCCGCACGAAGAGACACTGGAGCGGCTTGAAGCAGCCGGATGCAGGATATATTCAACCCAGCAGAGCGGGACGCTTACTGTGTGGACGGATGGAGAGATTATAAGATTAAAGGGAATTCTGACATCGGATCTGTAACAGAAAAAAGTCCCCAAACGGAAAATCGTCTGAGGACCGGATTATCTGGCGGAGACGGAGGGATTCGAACCCTCGTGCCCCGGAGGGCAAACGCATTTCGAGGGGCGTTAAACGGCTAAAACCCCTTATATCTCCGCACAAGTCCGTATAAAATATGTCCCGAAAGCCTGTAAAAAAGGGCTTTTTTCGTATCTTGTTATTTGTGTCCGCATGACCTTACAACTTCATTTTTCCCGTCCGGGCACCATTTGGGC
>CALWFS010000124.1 GCA_944377705.1 uncultured Mediterraneibacter sp.
CCCACCACGGGGGGAGTCACAGCAAGCTTTGCAATGCTGGGTGATATCATTCTGGCAGAGCCGAAAGCTCTGATCGTATTTGCAGGACCGCGTGTCATTGAGCAGACCATCGGACAGAAGCTTCCGAAAGGATTCCAGCGCTCCGAATTCCTTCTTGAGCATGGATTCGTAGACCGGATCGTGGAGAGAGAGGAGATGAAGGAGGTCTTAGCTCAGATCCTTAAGATGCACAGCGGCAAAAAGACTCTGGATGAAACCTCAGCCGCAGATGTGGGAGAACCCCTGGCGGTCAAGGGAAAGAAAGACCTGACTGCATGGGAGAGAGTTCAGATATCAAGGAAAAAGGACCGCCCGGTGGGTACAGATTACATTGAAAAACTGTTTACGGACTTCATGGAGTTCCACGGAGACCGATATTTTAAAGATGATCATGCTATCATGGGAGGTATCGCTTATTTCCATGGCATGCCTGTGACAGTGATCGCCCAGGCGAAAGGAAAGACAACAAAAGAAAATCTGGACAGAAACTTCTCTATGCCGTCACCTGACGGATACAGGAAGGCGCTCCGTCTGATGAAGCAGGCGGAAAAATTCGGACGTCCGGTTATCTGTTTTGTAGATACTCCGGGAGCTTTCTGCGGGCTGGAAGCGGAAGAGAGAGGGCAGGCAGAAGCCATCGCAAGGAATCTGTTTGAGCTTTCCGGCCTGAAAGTACCTGTCCTGTCTGTTGTGATCGGCGAAGGCGGAAGCGGCGGCGCTCTTGCCATGGCCGTGGCAGATGAAGTGTGGATGCTGGAGAATTCCATTTATTCAGTCCTGTCACCGGAGGGATTTGCAAGTATCCTCTGGAAGGACAGCAAGAGGGCAAGCGAGGCGGCAGAGGTCATGAAGCTGACCGCGCAGGATCTGAAATGCCTGGGCATCGTGGAGCAGGTGATCAGCGAACCCGAAGAATTCAGCGATGCAAATCTGGACATTGTGTGCCGAGATATGGTCGGAAAGATCGAAAGCTTTCTTGAGAAATACTGCGCGATGGACACAGAAGAGCTGACAGAAAAGCGGTATAAGAGATTCCGCAGGATGTGAGGATAGAAATGAAAAATATCAGGATTGGTGAAAAAATTACAAAAATCCCCCTGATCCAGGGGGGGATGGGTGTGGGAGTCAGTCTCGGGAGACTGGCGGGAACTGTCGCCAGAGAAGGCGGCATCGGAATTATTTCCAGCGCCCAGATAGGATACCGGGAAGAGGATTTTGACAGAAGGCCCGCCGAGGCGAATTTAAGGGCGATTGAGAGCGAGATGAAAAAGGCGAGGAAGATTTCGCCCAATGGCATTATAGGATATAATATCATGACTGCCTTGAAAGAACATGCGGCTCATGTGAAAGCGGCTGTCAAGGCCGGCGCTGACATTATTATCTCAGGGGCAGGGCTCCCTACGGATCTGCCGGCGCTGACAGAAGGAAGCGCTACAAAGATCGCGCCGATTGTCTCTACTGACAAGTCTGCAAATGTCATCCTCAAATACTGGGATAGAAAGTACAAAAGGACAGCGGATCTTGTCGTAATCGAGGGGCCGGAAGCCGGAGGGCATCTGGGTTTCAAGAAAGAAGAACTGGCAGAATATACGCAGGAATCCTACGGGGAAGAGATCCGAAAGATCATCCGTACTGTAAAGAGCTATGCAGAAAAGTACGATACAGAGATCCCCGTTGTCGTGGCAGGCGGTATCTATGACAGCAGCGATGTAAGACGCGTGATGGATCTGGGAGCGGACGGCGTGCAGGTGGCGACCCGGTTTGTCACCACAGAAGAGTGCGATGCGGATATCCGCTACAAACAGGCATATATTAATGCGTCAAAAGAAGACATTATGATTGTTAAGAGTCCTGTGGGAATGCCGGGGAGGGCAATCCTCAACCCGCTCATGGCGCAGGTGGCGGAAGGGATCAAAATCCCTCACAGCCCATGTCACAGGTGCCTGGAAAAATGCAATCCGTCTGAGATCCCGTACTGCATCACAGACGGTCTGATCAATGCGGTAAAAGGAAATATAGAGAAAGGGCTCCTCTTCTGCGGGGCAAAAGCGTGGAAGGCGGAGAAGATCGATACAGTCAGGGACGCCATACAGGAACTGTTTGCCTGACAGAAAGGAGAGAACACATGAACCCACGAGACACCATCAATGATATACTGGTCAATCTTTTCAATGAAATATGGAAACTGGAAGAAGACGCCATTATCACAGATGAATTCAAAGATATCACCAACAATGATATGCATATCATTGAGGCGATCGGTTTATCAGGACAGAATACCATGTCCATGGTGGCAAAAAAGATGGGGATCACGGCAGGTTCTCTCACAACGTCAGTAAACGGTCTTGTCAACAAAAAATATGTTGTGCGCCAGAGGAGCGAGCAGGACCGCCGTGTTATCTTCCTGCGCCTTACGCAAAAAGGCCTCAGGGCATACGAGCATCATCAGGAGTACCATCGGCAGATGACAGATGCTGTGATCGGAACTTTGAGTGAGGATGAAATAAAGGTCCTTTTAAAGACGCTCAGGGGGCTGTCTGATTTTTTCAGAGGATATAAAAATAAAAAAATTTGACCTTTTCTTTAAAATGAGGTACAATCCCTATGGAACTTTGAGGATGAAGTTGAATATTTAAGGGCACTGACATCAACACAGATGCCAATGGCGGAAATACTTGGGTGTATTATTTAGGAGGGAACAAGTATGGCATTGAAAAAAGTAAATTCAACAGCAAAGACAGCAGCAAAGAAAACGGCCGAGGTAAAGGCAGAGCCGGCAAAGACAGCAGAGAAGGCCGCAAAGGCGGAGACTGCGAAAGCTGCGGACAAGGGAGAGAAAGCAGAACCGGCAAAAGCTATCGAGACAAAGAAAGACACAACGAAAAAGCTTGAGACAAAAGCAGCAGTTTTAGTAGATACACCGGCAGAGAAGACAGAAGCAAAGACAACTGCTAAGAAAACAGCCCCAAAGAAGACGACGGCAAAGAAGACAACAGCGGCAAAGAAAACAACGGCGAAAAAGACAACGACAACAGCCAAGAAGACTGCAGCAAAGAAGGCTGAGATCAAGACAGAGATCTTCCTGCAGTTTTCCGGAAAAGAGTATACGCAGGATGAGATCCTTCAGAAAGTAAAAGATATCTGGTCATATGACCTGAACAACAATGTAGATGACATCAAAGATGTACAGATCTATCTGAAACCGGAAGAGTCCGCTGCATATTATGTAGTGAACGGCAACACGACCGGAAAGGTAGTGCTGTAGGATCAGACGGCAGAAAAGAAAACAAAATCCTCTCTGTGCCGAGAGCTTTCTTGTAAGAGAAATTTCCCGGGCAGGGGGATTTTTCTTTTTCCGCATTGTGCTATAATGAGGAAGAAATGGAGATGATCGCAATGGAAGAAAAAATGAAACAGGAAAAAGAAAGGCTCGAACAGCAGATCCGCTTTATCACAGAAGTGGATAAGGTAAAAAATATTTTCCGCCAGACCTATCTGGCAGACGGGAAGCGGAAGGAAAATGATGCTGAACATTCCTGGCACCTGGCACTCTCGGCAGTCCTTTTGAAAGAATATATGGAGGAAGACGCAGACCTGGCAAAGGTCATGATCATGGTGCTGATCCACGATCTTGTAGAAATCGATGCAGGGGATACCTATGCTTATGACGAGGCGGGAGCAGCGACAAAGCGGGAGCGGGAAGTGAAGGCTGCAGATCGTATTTTCGGACTGCTCCCGGAGGACCAGGGGACGTATTTCCGCTCGCTTTGGGAAGAGTTTGAGGCGTATGAGACAGCGGAGGCAAAGTTCGCCCATCTGCTCGATAATTTCCAGCCGATGCTCTTAAATGACGCGTCAGACGGAAAGAGCTGGGAAGAGCATGGCGTGCACAAGTCTCAGGTATGCAGGAGAAACGAGCGAATCCCGGAGACGTCGAAGATCGTGTGGGAGAAGATGCTGGAGATCATGGATAAACATATTGAGAAAGGAACTTTGAATGCAGACTGATCGGATTGAAAGGATGATTTCGAATGTATGAGAAGGAAACAGAACAACTGCAGAAGATGATCGATGAGAGCAGCCGGATCGTGTTTTTCGGAGGCGCGGGTGTTTCCACTGAGAGCGGGATACCGGATTTCCGCAGTGCGGACGGTATTTATCACCAGCAATATAAATATTCTCCGGAGCAGGTAGTAAGCCATACATTTTTCATGCGTTATCCGGAAGCGTTTTATGAATTTTATAAGGAGAAAATGATGGCGCTGGATGCAAAGCCAAACCCTGCGCATAGGAAGCTGGCAGAACTTGAAAAGGCGGGGAAGCTGACAGCAGTTGTTACCCAGAATATCGATGGGCTCCATCAGGCGGCGGGAAGCCGGAATGTATACGAGCTTCACGGGAGCATCCACAGGAATTACTGCATGAAGTGCGGGGAATTTTATGATGCTGAATATGTGAAAAATTATGACGGAGTGCCAAGGTGTGAATGCGGTGGTATGATCAAGCCGGATGTAGTGCTTTATGAAGAAGGGCTGGACCAGAATACCATACAGGGAGCGGTCCGCGCGATCTCACAGGCGGATATGCTGATCATCGGCGGTACCTCGCTGGTCGTGTATCCGGCAGCAGGATTTATTGATTATTTCCAGGGAAAATACCTGGCGGTGATCAACAAGTCGGAAACGGCCAGGTCAGTCCGGGCGGATCTGACCATTGCCGCTCCAATAGGAGAAGTCATGTCAAAGATAAGCGTTTGATATCAAAACATCTCGTTTTACAGGCAGAAAGTTCCGATCATATCTGCGATGAGCAGAATAAGCAGAATCAGGCTGATTGTATAAAGTGTCTTATCGGACATTTTTGCAGTCAGCTTTTTAAATAAAGGCTGGAGGAGATATAGGAAGACCATGCCTCCTATCCCAAAACGGATACTGGGATTAAGAGCGATCCGACCCTCAAAATTGAAGGCAAAGCGCCGATAGTCCCACAGCCATTTCCCATGGGTAAATTCCATAATATAGCTTGCTGCCAGTTCGATCGCTGTGGTGATAAGGATGATCCCGATAAAAACAAGGAGAGGCGTGACTGAAATTTTTCCGAGGGTGATACGCTTTTCACGAAGCTTTCCCAGACACAGTATAAGGATCAGCGCTCCGGTGCCGTATACGACACAGTAAGGGCCGAACAGCACTCCTCTGTTGGAAAATCCCCATCGGTAAACAACAACTTCCAGAAACACTTCGTAAATCCAGCCGATGATGGAGTACAGCATGAAATAGAGAAAATATTCGGATAGTTTCTTTCGTACATTTGATTTCATATTACCACGCCTGCCTTTCATCTTTCCCATCTTCCGGAAGCCCCGCATGGGAGCGCAAGCCCGGACTCTGTCACAGGCAGCCCGATCTCCTGGGATTCGACATGCCCGTTCCACGGTTTCAGCTCTGTTGCTATCATATAAGTCAGGACTGCCGGAGCGAGTCCTGTTGTATATGAATTAACGAGGAAAAATAATGCGTCCTTTGAGAGAATCTTAGTACATAATTTAATGAGTGGATGGATCATGTCCTCGATCTTCCAGATCTCGCCCTTGGGACCTCTTCCGTAGGAGGGCGGATCCATGATAATGGCATCATAAGTGTTTCCTCTGCGGATCTCACGTTCTACAAACTTTACGCAGTCATCTACCAGCCAGCGGATCGGGGCATCCTTAAGTCCAGAAGAAACAGCGTTTTCCTTTGCCCATCCCACCATGCCTTTGGAAGCGTCTACATGGGTGACATGCGCACCTGCCGCTGCTGCGGCGAGAGTGGCGCCGCCGGTGTAGGCAAAAAGATTTAAAACTTTAACCGGGCGTCCGGCGCTGCGGATTTTTTCTGAAAACCAGTCCCAGTTGACTGCCTGTTCGGGAAAGAGTCCTGTATGCTTGAAGCTGAATGGCTTCAGGTTAAAGGTCAGCGGTCCGTAATGGATCTGCCACTGCTGGGGCAGGCGGAAGAATTCCCATTCTCCGCCGCCCTTTTTGCTGCGATGGTAATGTCCGTTCATCTTTTTCCAGCCAATGTGTTTTTTCGGAGTGTCCCAGATAATCTGGGGATCCGGGCGGACAAGGAGATAATCTCCCCAGCGCTCCAGCTTTTCTCCTTTAGAACAGTCTATGACTTCGTAATCTTTCCAGTTATCAGCAACCCACATATATGAAATCCCTTTCTAAAGTAATAGTATTTGTAAGTATCCGGAGCCTCAGATCAGGGACCAGATTTTCGGTACATTCATCTGATTATAGCACAGAAAGAAATTGTGGAGAAGAG
>CALWFS010000125.1 GCA_944377705.1 uncultured Mediterraneibacter sp.
GCCTTGGAAACGATGAACGGTGCGTTCAGGTCTACATCGATGACTTTGCGGAATTCATTTGCCTCCATCTCAAGCATAGGCTTTCTCATGATGATTCCGGCATTGTTTACAAGGATATCGATCACTCCGACTTCCTCTTTGATCTTAGCGACCATAGCCTTTACCTGCTCCTCGTCTGTTACATCGCACACATAGCCGTGAGCCTCGATGCCTTTCTCTTTGTAGGCAGCAATTCCCATATCAACCTTTTCCTGATTGATATCATTGAAGCAGATGGCTGCGCCCGCCTCAGCGTAAGCAGATGCGATACCAAATCCGATCCCGTAGGATGCGCCTGTTACAAGCGCGATTTTGCCTTCCAGTGAAAAGTTTACCATTTTTATCTCTCCTTTTCTCTTTCTTAATTTTCGTATTTCCCGATTATCTCAGGTCCTTATTATCGATGTTGTCCATATCGCCGTAGTCCTGGTTCTCGCCGCACATTCCCCAGATGAATGTGTAAGCTCTGGATCCGCATCCTGAGTGGATGGACCAGCTCGGTGAGATGACAGCTTCTTCATTGTGCATGATGATGTGCCTTGTCTCCTGCGGCTCACCCATGTAGTGTACAACGAATGCATCGTCTTCCATATCAAAGTACAGATAGACTTCCATACGTCTGTCATGTGTGTGTGCAGGCATTGTATTCCATACGCTTCCCGGAAGGAGCTTTGTCAGACCCATTGCAAGCTGGCAGCTCTGTACCTGTCCTGTCACGATATATTTGTTGATTACTCTGTGGTTGGAATCTTCCAGTGTTCCCAGCTCAACTTTGTTCTCGTCTTTAACGATCACAACGCCCTCTTCCGGCTCGCCTTCCAGCTTAATGTGTACGGTCGGGTACTCTGTGTGCGCCGGGCAGCTGTTGAGATAGAACTTCGCCGGGTTGGAAGCGTCCTTGCTCTCAAAGGAAATATCTTTGGAGCCGCGTCCGATATACATACCATCGCGCGCGTTGATCTCATAAACACGTCCGTCAACTGTGACAATACCGTCTCCGCCAATATTGATCAGACCCATCTCTCTTCTCTGAAGGAAGTACTCAGCCCTAAGCTCGTCCCCTGCTGTCAGGTCCAGTTTCTCATTTACCGGAACAGCTGCTCCTGTGATGATACGGTCAATATGGCTGTACACCAGATTGATCTTATCTGCCTGGAACAGATCCTGAATCAGGAACTCCTCTCTCAGTCTGTCTGTTGTATAGTGCTTCACGTCTTTTGGTGAAGCCGCTGTCCTTACATCCATGATGATTCTCCTTTCGTTTTTTCAGATCTTTTTTATTGTTCTGAACATAGTATAGCATTCGCTTTATTCCATGTCTTGTGTTTTTTTGATATAAATCTTGAAAATTCTGAACACCACATATATAATTAATGAAAATTATGTATCTGTTATGGCAGATATGGTACGAAAAACAGATTCAAAGGAGGGCGCGGCGCATGAAGGCATCATCATCCTGTAAGGAATCCATGAAGAGCTGCATGGAAAACCACTCGTTTGCATTCGCACATTTATATAATGATGAAAAAGCAATGGATATGCACATCCATAATTGCTATGAGATCTATTACTCCGTCTCCGGCGGGAAACAATTTCTCATTGACAATTGTTTCTATGATATCCAGGACGGAGACCTGTTTCTGATCAACCAGTTTGAAAGCCACTATCTCTCCCAGATAGATAAGCAAAAACATGAGAGGATCATCGTATCCATTGACCCGGATTATTTAAAACAGCTTTCTACCCCCCTGACAGATCTGGACCGCTGTTTCCATTTCCGAAAGACGGAAATGCCCCATCGGCTCCACCTGTCCCCAGAAGAACAGCGCCGGTTTCTCTACTATATCCACAGATTCCCGGACAATGCGGGACTGGGGGAGGATGTGCTGGATCACGCGGTGTTTCTTGAACTGATGGTATTCTTAAACCGCGCATTCGAAAAGCGCTGCCGCAGCGCGGAGTCCGGGGAAGATGAGAACACCGCCGGATATCACGCACAGGTTGATGATATCCTTTCTTATATTAATACGCACATTCAGGAGGACCTGTCGCTGGATGCCCTGTCTTCCCATTTTTATCTGAGCAGTTCTTATATCTGCCGGATCTTCAAGGCAGCGACCGGGACTACGATAAATAAATATATCACCGCAAAGCGGATCACCCTGTCCAAGTCACTGCTCAGTCAGGGCTGCTCTGTAAACGAGGCATGCGAGGCATGCGGCTTTCATGATTACAGCAACTTCCTTAAAGCCTTTTCCAAAGCAGTGGGTGTATCCCCGAAAAAATATGCTCAGTTTAATTCTTAACAGTCCCATTTATGAGCGCAGCTTTTCCGCAATCTCTTCGCGCACCTTAAGCGCGCTGTCTGCCAGTTCCCGTATCCGGTCATTGTCCATGCGGCTGACCGGAGCGGAGATACTGAAGGCATGGCGGGCGCTGCCCATTGGTTCCTTCAGACTGCACGCAATACACCTCACCCCGGTCTCATTCTCCTCGTTATCCAGGGCATATCCCCTCTCCCTGATTTCCTCCAGCTCAGCTTTAAAATCATCATGGTCTGTGATGGTATAAGGGGTAAGACGGATGATTTCACTGTTATTCCAGATTTCCTCAATTTCCCATTCATCCATTTCCGCTACCATCGCTTTCCCCACACCGGAGCAGTACAGCGGGATTCTGCTGCCGATACGAGACACCATCTGGATCCCATTGCTCAGGGATTCTACTTTGTCGATATACACCGCGTCGATCCCGTCCCGCTCCACAAAATGCACGGTCTCTCCCGTCGCCTCCATCAGCTTTCTCAGATAGGGGCGCACGATCTGCACAATGTCTACCATTCCCATAATGCGGTTCGCAACATCAACAACTTTAAATGTCGACTCATACCTGCCATTCACGGCATTTTGCCTCGCATATCCCATATAAATCAGAGAATTCAGCACTCTGTGCGCTGTCGTCTTGTTCAGATCCAGCGCCGCGCTCACCTCCATAAGTCCCGCTGAGCCTGTCTCCGCCAAAAACTCAAGCGCCCCAAAAAGTCTTCCCGCCACCTGGATCGGATTCTTATGTTCCATTATGCCCTCCTGATATCCACTGTTTATTTCATATTATGGAACTAATTTTATCATATTTCAATTTTCTGCACAACCCTTTAGCTTCTTGAAATTTTCTTATATTTTGCCACTTTTTATACTTGACATTTTAAGAAACTGTATTATACTTTCAATCAGGATATATCAAAAACGAAATTCAATTCCGTATTATGAAACAAAGGAGAGAAAAAATGAACGAAGTATTAAAGCAGATCGAAGAGATCGGTATCGTTCCCGTTGTTGTCCTCAATGACGCTAATGATGCTGAGCCGCTTGCACAGGCACTTTGTGACGGAGGCCTTCCGTGCGCTGAGGTTACATTCCGTACGGACGCAGCAGAAGAATCCATCCGGATCATGACAGAGAAATTCCCGAACATGCTCGTAGGCGCAGGTACTGTCCTGACCACAGAGCAGGTAGACCGCGCGGTTGCAGCCGGAGCTAAATTCATCGTGAGCCCGGGACTGAATCCGAAAATTGTTAAATACTGTGTAGACAAAGGCATTATCATCACACCGGGATGCGCAAACCCAAGCGATGTTGAGCAGGCAATCGAGAATGGTCTTGAGGTCGTTAAGTTCTTCCCGGCTGAGCAGGCAGGCGGTCTTGCATACATCAAGGCGATCGCTGCTCCGTATGTAGGAATGAAATTCATGCCTACGGGCGGAATCAACCCGAAGAACGTAAGAGATTACCTTGCATATGACAGAATCCTTGCATGCGGCGGAAGCTGGATGGTAAAGGGCGATCTGGTAAAAGCAGGCGAGTTCGACAAGATCAGAGAAATGGTCAAAGAAGCAGTAGAAATCGTAAAAGAAAGCAGAGGTAAATAAGAATGGCAAAGAAAGTAATTACATTTGGCGAGATCATGTTAAGACTGGCTCCGGAAGGATACTTCCGTTTCGTACAGGCAGATACCTTCGGCGCTACATACGGCGGAGGCGAGGCAAATGTGGCTGTCTCACTTGCAAACTACGGATTTGACGCAAAGTTCGTCACAAAGCTCCCAACACACGAGATCGGACAGGCTGCTGTAAACTCTCTGAGAAAATACGGCGTTGACACTTCCTATATCGCGCGCGGCGGCGACAGAGTAGGTATCTACTATCTGGAGAAAGGCGCTTCCCAGCGTCCCTCCAAGGTCATCTATGACCGTGCAGGATCTTCCATTGCAACCGCATCCGCATCAGACTTCAACTGGAAAGAGATCTTCGACGGAGCAGAATGGTTCCACTTTACAGGGATCACACCGGCGCTCAATGATGAAGTTGCCGCTATCTGCCTGGAGGCCTGCAAGGCAGCAAAAGAAGCCGGCGTTACTGTTTCCTGCGACCTGAACTACAGAAACAAACTGTGGTCCAAGGAAAAAGCCGGACAGGTGATGGGCGAGCTCTGCAAGTATGTAGACGTATGCATCGCAAACGAAGAAGACGCTTCTGATGTATTCGGCATCAAAGCTGCCAACACAGACGTTACAAAGGGTGAAGTAAACCACGAAGGATATAAAGATGTTGCAAAACAGCTCGCTGACCGCTTCGGATTCTCCAAAGTTGCCATCACTCTGCGCGAGTCCATCTCCGCAAACGACAACAAATGGTCCGCAATGCTGTATGATGGAAATGACTACTACTTCAGCAAGAAATATACAATGCACATCGTTGACCGTGTAGGCGGCGGCGACAGCTTCGGCGGCGGTCTGATCTGTGCATGCTTAAACGGATATGATTCTCAGGCAGCGATCGAGTTCGCAGTTGCAGCTTCCTGCCTGAAACATTCCATCGAAGGAGACTTCAACATGGTATCCATGGACGAAGTACTCAAACTGGCCGGCGGAGACGGATCAGGCCGTGTCCAGAGATAATTTTGATGATGCTATATTCCATATAAACCCAAATTTTGAACAGGGGGATGCTGTCTGCCATGCAGCATCCCCCGTAAAATATACGGAGGTATGCACTATGAACAGATCTTTTGATCTTCTTTCGCTGGGAGAAGTCCTTCTCCGCCTTTCTCCGCCCAGCAACGAACGCCTTGTACGCGGGGAAACTCTTCAAAAACAGGTTGGAGGCGCGGAACTCAATGTCGTTTCCGGTGTTTCTCTTCTCGGGCTCAGGACCGGAATCATCTCCAAACTCCCCGCAAACGATATAGGAACCTACGCGAAAAACCGAATCCGTTTCTGCGGAGTCAGCGATGATTATCTTGTGTATGACAATTCACCTGAAGCAAGACTGGGGATCTACTATTACGAAAACGGAGCTTACCCGAGAAAACCCGGAGTTGTCTATGACAGACGCCACTCCACAATCAACACCATATCTGTGGATGATTTTGACGAATCTCTCTTCACCTCCACCCGCTGCTTCCACACAAGCGGTATCACCCTTGCACTGAGCGAACAGTGCCGCAACACCGCAGTAGAAATGATCCGCCACTTCAAAGACGCCGGCGCGCTCATCTCCTTTGACGTAAACTTCCGCGGAAATCTGTGGACTGGCGATGAGGCAAGAGAATGTATCGAGCAGATCCTTCCCTATGTGGATATCTTCTTCTGTTCTGAGGAAACAGCAAGGCTTACCTTCCTCAAGACAGGCGATGCAAAAGAAATCATGAAGAGCTTTACAAAAGACTATCCGATCTCCATCGTTGCTTCCACACAGCGCATCGTCCACAGTCCGAAGGTGCATACTTTTGGTTCCATCATCTACGATGCCCGCAGCGACAAATACTACGAGGAAGAACCATACCACAATATTGAAGTCGTGGACCGTATCGGAAGCGGAGACGCCTACGTATCCGGCGTTCTGTACGGGCTGCTCTCAGACTACGAAAACTGTCAGAGGGCGCTGGAGATCGGAAATGCGACAAGCGCGGTAAAGAATACCATACCGGGAGATCTGCCTTCATCAGATCTCAAAGAGATCGAGAACGTGATCCGGGGGCATAAAGCAGTGGGTCCGCAGCTGGAGATGAATCGGTAAATCTGGATTTGTGTGTGAGGACGGGAGGCGGAAAAACGTCCGAAAACCGCGGAGTATTTTAAGGCGTATTCGCGGCGGGCGGGGATATGGCTCAGGTTCCGGTTCCGTAATCTGGGAAAGACGTAAAAGG
>CALWFS010000126.1 GCA_944377705.1 uncultured Mediterraneibacter sp.
AAAAAGAGTCATGCGTCATTATCGGAAGATGTGCGGACTATGTGCTGAAGGATTATCCTAATGTGATGAGCGTGTTCATCCATGCAGACAGGAAGTTCTGTCTGGAGCGTGCCATGGAGCGTCATAGCATGAACGAGAAAGAAATGGAGAAATTCATCCAGAAGACAGATGAGTACAGAAGTGATTTCTACCGTTATCACACAGGACATGAGTGGGCGGACGCGAGAAATTACGATCTCTGCCTGGACAGTGGAAAACTGGGGTTTGAGAAATGCGTAGAAGAGATCAAATCCTATATGAAAATACGCTTCGAGGAGTAGAAAATCTGGATTTGTGTGTGAGGACTGACGGGGTGAAAACGTCCGAAAACCGCGGGGCATTTTAAGACGGATTCGCGGCAGCCGCGAAAGGCACATCAAACAGGTCTGCGGTTTTCTGCGCTCATCCTACCGGAAATCCTCACAGCCAAATGCAGGATTTCAAAACGGGATGAGAGGGGAGTTTTATCGGCAAAACAGAATCTTTTCCCAGCCGGGAAATTATTAATCTGCTCCTGCAGAAAGAAAGTTACGACCTGCCGGAGAAGTTCCCTTTTTGTCCCACTTTTTGAATCCTGCATTTGCTTGTAGGGACTTCTGGTCGGATGAACCTAGAAAACTGCGAAGCATCTTTTCGAAAGCGCTTCAGCACGGTGGTATGGCTGGTTGAGGCGACTTCGGAATGGGGCTTAGAAGAACTTAAAATCTGCAAGTACGCGTTAAACTGGGCATCGGAATTGTCCGAGACGAAGGCGGATTGTCCGATGCCCAGTTTTGCTTTTAGCGTACTTGCAGATTTTTTAGTTCTTTTTGCCTCATGGAGCGGAGCCGATGCCAGCCATGCCACCGCGCTGAATACGTCTTCGATACACTGGCTCAGCGGTTTTCGGACACCCTGCCGACCGTCCCCACACACAAATCCAGATTTCACTCTTTTGACGTTGATTTTTCTTTCCCTTGTGCCTAAAATATAGTTATCAGATTTTAAGAAAAGAGGTCATTGCTATGGATATAAAAAAAGCAACGCTTGTTCTGGAGGGCGGCGCTACGAGAGGCGTTTTTACTTCCGGAGCCCTGGATTATCTGATGGAGAAGGATGTCTATCTGTCGCATGTGATCGGTGTGTCAGCAGGGGCATGCAATGCGGTGGATTATGTGTCCAAACAGCTGGGAAGAACAAGGGACTGTATGATACCACAGGACAAGAGCGGAAATTATTATTATGGGCTGAGAGATTTCGTGAAAGAACGCAGCGTGATGAATATGGACCTGATCTTTGACAAATTTCCGAATGAGACCATTCCTTTTGATTTTGACACCTATTTTAATTCAGAGATGAAGTGCGAGCTGGTGGCGACAAACTGTCTGACAGGAAAAGCTGAGTACATGGATGACAGGCATGATAAGAAACGCCTTATGAAGATATGCCGTGCTTCCTGCAGCATGCCGCTTCTGACGCCGATTGTAAATGTGGACCATACCCCATATCTGGACGGAGGGCTGGCGGATTCCGTGCCGATAAGAAGAGCCCAGGAGATAGGGAATGATAAGATCGTGGTTATCCTGACTAAGAACGAAGGGTATAGGAAGAAAGTCGTATCTCCTGCAATGCAGAGGGTGTACAAAAGGGCATATAAATCCTATCCGAATCTGATCCGTACCATATTCAGGAGGAGTTTTGAATACAATAAGACAATGAATTATCTGGATCAGCTTGAAAAGCGGGGGGAGATCTTTATCCTGAGACCACAGGTTAAGCCGGTGTCAAGGCTGGAAAAGAATAAAGAGACACTCTTTGCATTTTATGAGCACGGATATCATTATATGGAAAGAAGATTTGACGACCTGATGAAGTATTTAGAGAAATAGATCCTGATTGTGCCGCAGCACCGAAATAGTGGGATGAAAGCAGGGGCGAAGAGAGGAGACAGCAGTATGGCAAAGTCTGAAATACTTGATTATACGCAGAACAGGGAGCTGTCATGGCTCAGATTTAATCAGAGAGTGCTGGAGGAGGCGAGAGACGAGAGTGTTCCGCTTATGGAACGGATGAAGTTCGTCGCCATTTTTACCAGCAATCTGGATGAGTTTTTTATGATCCGGGTGGGGAGTCTGTATGATATGGCCGCGGTGGACAATGCGAAACTGGACATCCGGTCGGGCATGACTCCGGAACAGCAGCTCGATGCGATCTACCGGGCAGTGGCGCCTCTGTATAAAGAGAGGGATAAGACTTATGCGGAGATCAAGAAACAGCTCCAGCCATACGGAGTGTGCGGACTGGATCTCAAGGATCTGGAGCAGCAGGAAAAAAAGTATGTGAAGAAATATTTTAAAGAACAGGTTCTTCCGGTGCTTTCCCCTCAGATCGTGGACGCGAACCATCCATTTCCTCATCTTTTGAACAAGGAAATTTATGTGGTGGCAAATCTGAAGCTGAATGGGAATGCCATGATGGGGATCGTTCCGGTTCCCCAGTACATATCGGATATCCTGTATCTTCCGGGTCATGATATCCGTTACATCCGCATGGAAAAGGTGATCATGGAGTATCTGGAGCTTGTCTTTGACAAGTACGAGGTGTCGGACAAAAACTATATCTGCGTGACACGGAATGCGGATGTATCTCCGGATGATGAGGCTTTTGAGGATCATGAGGATTTCCGGTTTGTCATGAAAGAGACTCTGCACAAGAGACGGCGGATGGCGGTGGTCCGCCTGGAGACTGCGGTCCCGCTGGGCAGGGAGATGGAAAAGTATTTCTGCAGCCGGTTCAAGATCACGCCGAAATGTATTTTCCGGACCAAGATGCCGATGAAGCTGGGATTTATCTTTGCTATTGCGGATAAACTTCCCGAGTCTATGAGACGAGCGCTGACAGATAAGCCTTTTACGCCTCAGCTGCCGGCGTCCCTTACAGACGGAAGAGTGATGGACCAGGTGAAGAAAAAAGATGTCCTGCTGTCTTATCCGTATGAGAGCATGGATCCGTTCCTTCAGCTGATCAGAGAGGCTGCGTCAGATCCGGATGTGATGACTATCAAGATCACAATCTACCGGCTGGCAAAGAAAGCAAGATTAGTAGAATATCTCTGTGCTGCCGCGGAAAACGGCAAGGAAGTGACAGTACTCATCGAATTGAGGGCGCGTTTTGACGAACAGAATAATATTGAGTGGTCAGAGCGTATGGAAGAGGCGGGGTGCCGTGTGATTTACGGAATTGAAGGCTACAAGGTTCATTCCAAGATCTGCCTGATCACGTACAGAAATAAAAATGAGATTCGTTATATTACCCAGGTCGGCACGGGAAACTACAATGAAAAAACAGCTAAGATGTATACGGATTATTCTCTTATGACTGCTGATCAGGAGATCGGGGAAGATGCGGCGGTATTTTTCAAAAATATGTCCATCGGAAATCTGGACGGAGTGTATAACCATCTGATCGTGTCTCCTACAAGCCTGAAACGGAAAGTGCTCGCGCTGATGGACGAAGAGATCGTCAAGGGAGAACGAGGACGTATTGTTATGAAGATGAATTCTGTGACAGATATGGATTTTATACGCAAGACGGCAGAAGCCTGCCAGGCGGGAGTGCATGTGGATCTCCTTGTGCGTGGGATATGCTGCATCCTTCCCGGGATATCTGGAAGGACGGAGAATCTGCGCGTGACAAGCATTGTGGGTCGATATCTGGAGCATCCCAGAGTGTTTGTGTTCGGGACCGGGACAGATGCAAAGGTGTATATCGGCTCAGCGGATATGATGACGCGAAATACAGAAAAGCGGGTGGAAGTGGCATGCCCGGTCTTTGATGAAGGGATCAAGAGACGCCTGATACATGATCTGAAGGTCATGCTGTCTGATAATGTAAAGGCAAGACAGATGGGAAGCGACGGCACTTACAGAAAGAAAAAACAGGAGGGCGCTCCGGTAAATGCACAGGAGACATTTATGAAAGAGGCGCTGAATGCACGCAGGCCGTCTGCCGCGGTCAAAAGGGAAAAACGTTCTCTTTTGGCGAGAGTATTCGATGGATTTTGGAAAAAGAAAGATGGGAAATAAGGTGCTGCTTTGTTCCGGTTTTATAGACAGACGGATGGATCGAGGGTATAATTGATACAGACATTGTTAACGGGAGACAGCTTTTCCCGGTCAGGAGAGAACGGGAAAACAGAGATTTCAGAAGGAGGACAAAATGCAGAAACATCAAATGACAGGATTTGGAATGACAGCCGATGGAAAGGAAGCCCACCTTTACACTCTGGAGAACAAAAATGGGATGAAAGCATGCGTGTCGGATTTAGGCGCGGTTCTGGTGAATCTTTTTGTTCCGGATAAAGATGGAAAGCTGACCGATGTAGTGCTCGGATACGATAGCGCGGAGGGCTATATAAATGGCAGCGGAGCCCTCGGCGCGGTGGTGGGAAGGAATGCCAACCGTATCGGAGGAGCAGAGTTTGACCTGAATGGAGTACATTATGAACTGGCGAAAAATGATAATGGAAAAAACAGTCTCCACAGCGGACCGGATTATTATTATAAACGGCTCTGGGAGACAAAAGAATTTGGACCGGACCACGTCTCGTTTCTGCTTCACAGTCCCGACGGGGACCAGGGGTATCCCGGGGCGCTGGATATGCATGTGACCTATACTCTGGATGACGATAATATGCTGACCATCCGCTATGAGGCAGTTCCGGATCAGGATACAATCATCAATATGACAAACCACAGTTATTTCAATCTGAGCGGACATGACAGCGGTAGTGTGCTGGATCATAGAGTGACGCTGAACGCGGATTATTTTACCCCGGCTGACGCAGAGTCCATACCGACAGGAGAGATCCGCAGCGTGGAGGGCACTCCGATGGACTTCCGAGCAGGAAGAGTGCTGGGCGATGACATAGACGCAGATTATGAGCCTCTCCGTTTCGGCGGCGGATATGACCACAACTGGGTGTTGAAAAATGAGGGCAGATTTGTTAAAGTAGCAGAAGCAGTATCAGACAAGAGCGGGATCGTGATGGAAGTATACACAGATCTTCCGGGAGTCCAGATCTATACGGCAAATTTCATGAACAATGAGCCGGGGAAAGATGGGGCATCCTATATGAAGAGAAGCGCTGTCTGCTTTGAGACGCAGTATTATCCGGATGCTGTCCACCATGACAACTTCCCGAAGCCGGTGTGCAGAAAGGGCGAGAAGTATGATACCCGTACGGCATACCGTTTCCTGACACATGAATAAAACGGACGAATGAGAATGCTGCAGGTTCACTCTTCATACATCTATACCAGGAGCGGGCCTGCGGCGTCTCTTGTCCGGGAAAAGGACAGATCAGATAACATCATATGGCAAAAGCAGTTTATATCGCGGAAAAGCCCAGTGTGGCGCAGGAATTCGCAAAAGCATTAAAGCTGAACACAAAACGGAGAGACGGCTATCTGGAATCAGAAGAGGCAGTCATCACATGGTGCGTGGGCCATCTGGTCACGATGAGCTACCCGGAGGAATATGATCCGGCGCTGAAAAAGTGGACTCTCCAGACCCTTCCATTTATCCCGGATGAATTTAAGTACGAGGTGATTCCGGGAGTGGCGAAACAGTTTCAGATTGTAAGTTCGCTGTTAAACAGATCGGACGTGGATACCATCTATGTATGCACGGACTCGGGGCGGGAAGGAGAATATATCTACCGCCTGGTGGAGCAGGAAGCTCATGTGACGGGCAAGAAGCGGCTCAGAGTGTGGATCGACTCCCAGACAGAGGAGGAAATCCTCAGAGGCATCCGAGAGGCAAAAGACCTGTCGGAGTATGATAATTTAAGCGCCTCCGCATATTTAAGGGCGAAAGAAGATTACCTGATGGGAATCAATTTTTCACGTCTTCTGACCCTGAAATACGGAAACAGTATTTCCAGCTATCTCAATAAAAAATATGCTGTCATATCCGTGGGACGGGTCATGACCTGTGTGCTGGGAATGGCCGTGCGCAGGGAGCGGGAGATCCGGGAATTTGTCAAAACCCCGTTCTACCGGGTAGTCAGCACTGTGGATGCCTCAGGACACTCCTTTGAAGGAGAGTGGCGCGCGGTCAAGGGCTCCCGGTATTTTGAATCTTTTGACCTGTATAAGGAAAACGGGTTTAAGGAAAAGAA
>CALWFS010000127.1 GCA_944377705.1 uncultured Mediterraneibacter sp.
ATTACGGAACCGGAACCTGAGCCATATCCCCGCCCGCCGCGAATACGTCTTAAAATAACCTGCGGTTTTCGGACGTTTTCCGCTTTCCGTCCACACACAAATCCAGATTTACATCTTCTCGAATTCTATATGTTTCTGTTTCAGAAATTTCTCCACCATTTCATCCCATGCATGTTCCAGTGTTTTGTCCATGGTGAATGTTTTAAAGGAGGTGCCGGTTACGCAGGAGAGGCGGGCACCGTCAAAGTGGATGTTCAGATAGAGTCCCTGTACACTCTCCGGATCCAGCGATGATGCACTCTGCATGATGAGACGCCCGATATTTTTGCGTGACAGGCTGAATATGAATCGAAAGCTTAAAGGAGTCCTTTTCCCTTTGATCACAGAGAAGCAGAAGTCCCGCACGTTTTTCCACGGAGAATACTCCGGCAGATCTGTCGCTGCGTCAAAGAATTCTTTCTGGATAAAGCCATCGATCTTAAATGTGTTGAATGTGACGATCTCCCCTTCTATAAACGAAAAGGTGTCAAATGTATCCGAGAGAAGGAGATGGGACATAAATTCTTTTGTATTTGTCAGGGAAAATGCGATCATAGCGGGCTCCTTTATTGACTATTCTTTTAAATGTTCGTTAATAGCGTTGTTTCATTGTACCACAAAAGAGAGGTGGCGTCATTGACTTTTGGGCATAAAAAAAGTATTATTAATAGATAAAGTGGTGAATTATTGCCATAGGATATTTGATATTAAGACTTGATTCACATAGAGAGCAAGAGTAATTTATGGACAAGATAAAACAGAGAACAAAAAGACGTATTGTTTTCGGCGTTTGTATTGTGGCTGCTGTGGCTGTACTTATTCTTATTATCCGGGGAGTGAGCGGATTACTGCACAGAGGAGCAGATACATCAGCCGGCGTAGAATATATAGAGAAGGAGGAGGCGGGGAATATCACGGCCATTGAAGAGAAGATCAGCCTCCTTGAGCGGCAGGATGGCAGTGGTGAAGACGGGCGCAGCATCAAGGAAAAATTTACGGGTGCCGTGATCCTGGGAGATTCCGTTGCAGAAGGATTTGCCGAATATGGTATCCTTAATGCATCCAGTGTGACAGCGGAAATCGGAGTACATTTGGATGAGCTGGATGAGCAGATCGCAAAGGTAAAGGAACTAAGCCCGAGTATCCTGTTCCTGTATCTGGGTATGAACGATGTGGCTGCAACGAATGGGGATACAGAATTGTTCGTTTCTGAATATAAGAGTGTGTTGACTCAGATAAAAGAGGAAGTACCGGATGCGCATATTTTTGTCAATTCAATTTTCCCGGTACAGGAGAAAGCGCTGGCAGAAGAGCCGATCTTGGGGAAGATCCCGGAATACAATGATGCATTGAGGCAGCTGTGCGACAGCCAGACAGTAGCTTTTATCGACAATACAGACCTGGTATCTGAGCAGTACTACGAGCAGGACGGCATACATTTTAAAGCAGATTTTTATCTAATCTGGGCAGAGCATATGGCGGAGGTGGCATCGTTATGAGAACAGGAAGATTCACGATCGCCCGCGTCATGAAATATATTGTCCTTTTATTGACCATAGCTTTTGTGGCAGCGCTTATGATGTATACCAGCGGGAGCAGCCGGCCTTTTGAGGAAGTGGAAAAGGCGGTGAGCAGCTCCCTTGATAAAAGCAACCTCACCCTTCAGGATGGATCCGCGTTTAAGAGGGAATTCGGACTGAGCGAGGCGGACTACGCTGGCGTTATGTACTATGCTTCGGAGTTCAATATTTCTGCGGAAGAGGTGCTGGTCGTTCTGGTGAAGGATGAAAGCCAGATCCAGGAGGTCACGGAAGCGATTGAGAAGCAGGCGGAGGCGAGGAAGAATGACTTTGACGGGTATGCGCCCGAGGAAGTGAAGCTGCTGGAGGATGCAAAGCAGAGCGTGAGGGGAAGGTATATATTCTTTGCTGCCGCCCCGAAAGCAGAGGAATATCTGGAAGCTTTCAGTAACAGTCTGTAAACCGGTGCGGCGTGAGCACAGAAGACTGTATAGAGAGGAAACTATTACATGTTATTCAGCAGTATTACGTTTTTGTTTTTATTTCTGCCTGTTGTGATGGCAGTCTATTATATGGTTCCGGGCAGGGCAAAGAATATTGTCCTGCTGATCGCGAGTCTGTTTTTCTATGCATGGGGAGAACCGGTCTATGTGGTGCTCATGATCCTGTCCATCCTTTTTAACTATTTTTGTGGGCGGGATATCCAGGAAAATGCGGAGGATTCGCGCAAAGCAAAGCTCAGCCTTGTTTTCGCAGTGACAGTCAATGTACTGATCCTTGGATTTTTCAAATATTACGGGTTTATTCTTGATACAGTGAATTCGATCCTTCCGACGGATATTCCCTACCGGGAGCTCCCTCTGCCAGTAGGAATCTCATTTTATACCTTCCAGGCGATATCTTACCTTGTAGATATTTACAGGAAGAAGGCGCAGCCGCAGAAGAATATCCTATATTTTGCGTTATATATCAGTATGTTTCCACAGCTCATCGCGGGACCGATCGTGCGCTATGAGGATATCGAGGCACAGCTTAAGAACAGGAAGATCTCTATCAGACGTCTTGGGCAGGGTGCAGTGTTCTTTATTATCGGTCTTGCAAAGAAGGTGATCATTGCCAACACAGCGGGGTCTGTGTTTGACCAGATAGCAGGAGTGCCTGCAAGCAGCCTGTCTATGCTTACGGCATGGCTGGGCGCGTTTTCCTATGCCTTCCAGATTTATTTTGATTTCAGCGGATATTCAGATATGGCTTTGGGGCTGGGCAAAATGTTTGGTTTTGAGTTCAAAAAGAATTTTGACTATCCCTATATATCAGAGAGTATCACGGAATTCTGGCGGAGATGGCATATTTCTCTGAGTACATGGTTCCGGGAATATGTGTACATCCCGCTGGGCGGAAACCGCTGTTCTGTATCAAGAAATATTTTTAATCTGATGGTTGTGTGGACGCTGACGGGCATGTGGCATGGCGCGGCCTGGAATTTCATCGCGTGGGGTGTGTATTACGGCGTGATCCTTGTGATGGAAAAATATATGTGGGGTGCTTCACTTGACCGTCTGCCAGGCGCGGTAAGGCATATTTATACGATCATCCTTGTGCTGATAGGCTGGGTATTTTTCTTCAGTCCGAGCCTGGGCTATGCTCTGAGATACCTGGTCTCAATGGTCGGAGGCGGTGCCGGGATTATAGATTCAAAAGGCACCTTTCTCCTCTTTACGCACTGGCTCTTATATCTTCTGGCAGTGCTCGGGTCATCGGCGCTTGGTCTGAGGCTCGTGAACGCGGTGCCGAGAATGATACGAAATGAAAAAGCAAAGGCAGCGGCAGCAGTGATTATCTATATGGGAATTTTTGTGATTTCAGTCGCATTCCTTGTGACAGATACTTTTAACCCGTTTTTGTACTTCAGATTTTAGGTGGGAGCTATGGATAACAGAAAAAGAAGAGGCCGCATTGAGAGCCTGATCGGGAAAATATTTATATTGACTCTGTTCCTCATACTGATCGTAAACTTCATTGTTCCTGACAAAGAGCAGTCGGATCAGGAGA
This sequence comes from uncultured Mediterraneibacter sp., assembly GCA_944377705.1. Taxonomy (GTDB): domain Bacteria; phylum Bacillota; class Clostridia; order Lachnospirales; family Lachnospiraceae; genus Mediterraneibacter. The sequence goes on from CALWFS010000127.1 coordinate 3,612, forward strand.
ACCGGATGCTGGATACGATGCCCAGTCTGAGCCTGGCCAGTATCATGAACGGGGATTTTATGGAGCAGTGGGAAAGCTATATGAGCGATCAGTTTGTCGGGAGAAATCTGTGGAGGGGACTCAAGGTGAGCCTGGATCGGATCGGCGGCAGCAAGATGGAAAACGGCGTGTATATCGGTAAGGACGGACAGCTTCTGGAAGATATCGCTGTACCGGACAATGAATTGTTTACGGACAATATCAATGCTGTGAAAAGCTTTGCAGACACATACTCGAACACTCCGACAACAGTAATGCTGATTCCGGATGCTGCGAGTATCTTAAGTGACAGCCTGCCGGCATTTGCCACGGTGGAAGATCAGAGGCAGATGTTCAGTATGGTGGAGCGAGGGCTGGGTGATTCCGTCAACTGGGTGGATGCATACTCTGCATTGAATAAACATAAAACGGAGAAGTTATACTATAAGACAGACCATCACTGGACTACTCAGGGCGCTTTCTACGTCTTTCAGGAGGCGGCGGCAGGTCTGGGGATCGATGGAGATGTGTCTGACAATTATGTTTCCTATACTGTGACAGACAGTTTTAACGGTGTGCTTGCCTCCAAGAGCGGGGTTGGGCTTGACGAAAAAGAGCAGATCGATATTTATGTGCCCACAGAAGGGGACGATGACGTGATCGTAAATTATGTGGATGAGGCAAAGAAGAGAACATCTCTGTATGATTCGTCAAAGCTGGAAACAAGAGACAAGTATGGCGTGTTCTTCGGCGGGAATACATCGGTCATGGATATCAGGACTGTGTCCACCAGCCAGAAGAGACTGCTCGTTGTAAAGGATTCTTTTGCAGACTGTTTTATTCCCTTCCTTACACCGTATTACAGAGAAATCGTTGTGGTAGATCCCAGATATTACAGCGGCACGATGACAGAGATCATGGACACATACCGGATCACGGATATCCTGATCCTTTACAGCGGAAATACTTTTATGACAGACAATAACTTAAGCGGAGTGTTTACAGGTGAGTAATCGGATAAGAGAGGAATTTATACAAAAGAGAGAACCTATAAGGCTGAACAAATATTTAAGTGAGGCGGGCGTTTGTTCCAGAAGGGAGGCGGACCGCCTCATTGAGGATGGACAGGTGACAGTGGACGGAAGAACTGCTCAGACCGGGATGCGTGTCACACCCGGACAGACAGTAAAAGTAGGCGCAAAAGTTGTTTCGCGTCAGGAGGAGATGGTCGTTCTTGCGGTCAATAAGCCGAAGGGGATCGTTTGTACAGAAGAGAAGAGGGAGAGGAACAGCATTGTTCGGTTTCTGAACTATCCTGTGCGTGTTACTTATGCGGGACGCCTGGATAAGGACTCCCGGGGGCTCCTGCTGATGACCAACAACGGGGACATCATTAATCGGATGATGCGAGCGGCAAACCGGCATGAAAAAGAATATAAGGTGACAGTAGACAGAGAGATTACAGAGGATTTTGTGAGTCAGATGTCGGAGGGAGTACCCATACTGGATACAGTGACTCGCCCGTGCCAGGTAAAAAAGATCGGAAAATATACGTTTTCTATCATACTGACCCAGGGGCTGAACCGGCAGATCCGGCGCATGTGTGAAGCTCTGGGCTATGAGGTAAAGGATCTGGTGCGCGTAAGGATCATGAATATCCGGCTGGGAAGCCTCAGAGAGGGGCAGTACAGGAAACTGACAGATGCAGAGCTTGATGAGCTTTACGAGGAAATAAAAGATTCGCCGGCAGAGCCCTGCCGCGGATAAGGATGACAGGCTGCCGGAGAAAACCGGATATGGCAGATAAGAGGTAAAAGATCAATATGCAGACCAGGGGGAGCAGATGGAAAACAGAGATCAGATAAAGAATAAAACAGAAAACAGAGCGGCGGACCGGATGGAACGGATGCGTGAGCTGGTAGACCTTTTAAACCGGGCGCGCAGGGCATACGAGCAGAAAGATACAGAGATCATGAGCAATTACGAGTATGATCAGCTCTATGACGAGCTCCTCGGACTGGAAAAGGAGCTCAATACAACACTCGCGGCAAGTCCCACAGTCAATGTGGGCTATGAGGTATTGAGCGAGCTTCCGAAAGAGAGACACGAAAGCCCCATGCTCTCTCTTGATAAGACAAAAGAGGTGAGCAGGCTGAAGGAATTCCTGGGAGCCCAGAAGGCGGTGCTCTCCTGGAAGCGGGGCGGGCTCACCATTGTCCTTACGTACAGGAACGGTACCCTCGCAAAGGCAGTGACCCGCGGAAACGGAGAAGTGGGGGAGGTCGTTACAAACAATGCGAGAGTCTTCCAGAACCTGCCGCTTAATATCCCATATCAGGGCGAGCTTGTCCTCAGGGGCGAGGCGGTCATCTCTTATAAGGACTTTGAGAAGATCAACGAGGAGATTGGGGACGCAGATGCAAAGTATAAAAATCCCAGAAACCTGTGCAGCGGTTCTGTGCGCCAGCTCAACAACGAGATCACAGCAAAGCGGAGAGTAAGG
>CALWFS010000128.1 GCA_944377705.1 uncultured Mediterraneibacter sp.
CCCGGAAGGAGAGTTTATGAAAGGATATATCCATTCTACAGAGAGTTTCGGCTCGGTTGACGGACCGGGAGTGCGTTTTGTTATTTTTGTCGCGGGATGTCCGATGCGGTGTCAGTTCTGCCACAACCCGGATACCTGGAACATGCAGGTGGGCGAGCAGAAAAGCACGGATGAGCTTTTGGCGCAGGCACTGCGGTATAAATCCTACTGGAAAGACGGCGGCGGGATCACGGTGAGCGGGGGAGAGCCCCTGATGCAGATGGATTTTATGATCGAGTTATTTCAGAAAGCGAAGGAAATGGGGATCAACACGACCATCGATACGAGCGGCGCGCCTTTTACAAGAGAAGAGCCGTTCTTCGGAAAGTTTAATGAGCTGATGAAGTACACAGATCTGCTTCTGGTGGATATCAAGCATATCGACGATGAGCAGCACAAGATTCTGACAGGGCATACAAACAGGAACATCCTGGACATGGCGCGGTATCTGTCTGAGATCGGCAAGCCAGTCTGGATCCGTCATGTGCTTGTGCCGGAGAGAAACGACAAAGACGAGTATCTTAAGAAACTTTATGATTTTATAAAGACATTAAATAATGTCGAAAAGGTAGAGGTGCTCCCGTATCATACATTTGGCGAATACAAATGGAAAGAAATGGGATATGAGTACCCGCTGGCGGGGATTGAACCGCCGGCAAAAGAGCGGATCAGGAATGCGAATGAGATCCTGCATACAGGGCAGGCATAATGTATACGGTCTGAGAAAACGGCGGGGAAGAGAACAGAGCAGAAAGCAGGATATATCTGCTGTCTGCTCCGGACGACCGGCTGGATCACGATGACAGGACTATGGTGCAGCCGGATATTGCGCTTAGCTGCCAGAGTGAGAAAGATCACTGCAGCTGTTTTTTATAATCGTTTCCCCATTGCTCCATCGCGTCAAGGATCGGCCGCATGGATTCGCCCAGGGGTGACAGGGCGTATTCCACTCTTGGCGGCACTTCCGGATATACGGTCCGCGTAATGATCCCGTCTTCTTCCATGGAACGGAGGCTGTCCGTCAGGACTTTCTGACTGATCCCCTCCAGATCCTTTTTCAATTCGTTAAACCGCCAGGGGCGTGAGCGCAGATTTCTTATGATCAGCAGTTTCCATTTGCTGCCGATGAGCTGTACGGTGGTCGCCACCGGGCATGCGGGTAATTCTTCTTTGGTAAGCATAGTGTCACCTCATATCAATGGTTGAGTCTTTTTAATAATAGTTTCAAATCGAATGTTACATTCTGATTATAATGTAACATACCAGGGAAATCAATATAGAGATCAGAGCCTGAAGCTTTTCAAGTGGGGAACGCCATGGTTACTTTTTTGTAACTATGCCACAAAATTGTGCGTGCTTTACGGCGGATGCAGAGCTGATTATAATTAAAAGAGAAATGAATGCAGTAAAAACGAGGTGATATTTCATGTTTTTAAGAAAATCAGCCGCACCGTCAGCGGTGGATCATCAGGGGCAGATCAGAAGGCTGAAAAAGGAACTTGAAAGTGCGGATGCAGTGATCATAGGTGCGGGTGCAGGTTTGTCCACGGCGGCGGGGATGCAGTATGCCGGGAGGAGATTTAAAGAATATTTTCAGGATTTTTATGAAAAATACAGGTACACGGATATGTATTCCGGGGGATTTTATCCTTATGATACACTGGAAGAGCACTGGGCTTACTGGAGCAGGTATATCTTTATCAATCGGTATATGGATGCTCCCGAGCCGGTATATCAAGCTCTGTATGATTTGGTAAAAGAGAAGGATTATTTCGTTCTTACCACCAATGTGGATCACTGTTTCCAGAAGGCGGGATTTGACAGGCAGCGGCTGTTCTACACGCAGGGTGATTATGGACTGTTCCAGTGTTCCATGCCCTGCCATGACAGCACATATGATAATGAGGGGATCGTCCGGCAGATGGTCTTGGCTCAGGGCTATGAGATTGATGGTGAAGGCAGGCTGGTCCTCCCGGACAGCGTGAAAGCGAAAACGGAGATCCCCTCAGAGCTTGTCCCCCTTTGTCCGAAGTGCGGGAAACCGATGAGCATGAACCTGAGAGCGGACGATACATTTGTGCAGGACCGGGGATGGCATATCTCTGCACAGCGGTATCAGGATTTCGTCCGCAGCCATGACGGCATGCACATCTTGTATCTGGAACTGGGGGTGGGAGCAAATACTCCGATTATTATCAAGTATCCTTTCTGGCAGATGACAGCGCGCAATCCAAAGGCAGTGTATGTGTGTATCAACAACGGTGAAGCGGCCTGCCCGCGGGAGATCGAAAGCCAGTCTCTCTGCATTGACAGGGATATCAAGATCGTGCTTGAGACATTAAAGGCAGATGATTGAGGACTTAAAAGGCAAATGAATTCTTGTACCTTCTTTTCAAATGTAGTAAAATGGGACTACGTTTGAGAAGAGAGGAAGATAAATAATGAATAAGAAAGAAATACTTGAGATCAGAAAGCAGTTCACTCCGGCAAACTGCGCGATCACCCGGATCTGCGGATGCTATGTGGACCACGAGAAAATAAAAAAGATGGAGTCAAAGGACGCGTTTCTCTCCCTGCCGGAAGAAGAGGCGTTTAAATATTTCGATATTTTTAAGAAGACATTGTCCGGCGCGGTGGGAAAGAACATGCTGAACCTGGAGTTCCCCCTGGAGGCAGAGATGCCCGGCGGGACCCAGGAATTTCTCTTAAAGCTCAGAGACAGCAAGCTGGAAGACGACATGCTCCTGGAGGAGTTCTATGACAAAGTCATCGCTACATATGATTATGCGGAGAATTATTATATCATCCTGATCCATGCCATGTACGATATCCCGGGGAGATCCTCAGACGGGCTTGAGATGTTTGACGCTTCGGATGAAGTGTATGAGTACCTGCTCATGAGCATCTGTCCCGTGTCGCTCTCCAAAGCGGGTCTGAGCTACAACGCAGAAGACAACCGGATCCAGGACCGCATCCGCGACTGGATCGTGGACATGCCAGCCAAAGGCTTCCTGTTCCCTGCATTTAACGACAGGAGTACAGACCTGCACAGCGTGCTCTATTATACGAAGAAATCCGAAGATCTGCAGCCGGAGCTGATCGATCAGCTTCTGGGGGCAAAGATGCCCATGTCCGCGGACACCCAGAAGGAGACCTTCCAGATGATCATAGAGGATACGCTGGGTGAGGATGGAGACTATGAGACCGTCCGCAATATCCATGAGACTCTCAATGATCTGATCGAAGAGCACAAGGAAGAGCCCGAGCCGCTGGCACTTGACAAGACGGAGATGAAGAAGATCTTTGAGCAGAGCGGCGTGGACGCGGAGAAAATGGAGAGCTTTGACCGTAATTTTGAGGAAAATGCAGGAGAAAAGGCTTCCCTGCTGGCCGTCAATATCGCGGAGACGAGAAAGTTCAACATTGAGACCCCGGATGTGGTGATCAAGGTAAATCCGGAGCGCGCGGATCTGGTAGAGACCCGGATCATCGACGGAAGGCAGTGCCTGGTGATCCCGGTGGATGACCATATCGAGGTAAACGGCATCAATGTAAGGACAATGAAGTGGAACGGTCCGGAACAGAAGGAATTACCCGGACAGGACGAGGAGGAAGACGGAGTTCCTTTTGACGAACTCTGATAACGATGGCAAAGGGGGCAGCTCATGTTTTCGGCGGAACAGATCCAGAGTCTGAATGAACTGGAATTGGAAGTATATAAGTATGTGATGCAGCACAAAAGCACGATCCCATATATGCGGATACGGGAGTTTGCCGCGGAAGCCCATGTCTCCACTACGACAGTGCTCCGCTTCTGCAAGAAGATGGGGTGCGACGGGTATACGGAATTTAAGATTCGATTAAAAGAAGAAGCGGGACAGAAAAAAGTGGAAGAGCTGCCCGAAGATTATGCGGAGCTGAAAGCCTTTTTTGAGCGCCTTGAGGCACCCGGATTCCAGAAGCGGATCGAGGAGGCGGCCGCTATGATCGCGATGTCAGAGCGTGTCACCTTTGTAGGCATGGGAAATTCCGGGAATATCTGCCAGTACGGGGCGCGTTATTTCACGAACCTTGGGAAATTCAGCCTCTCTGTGTCAGATCCGTTCTATCCTGTGAATATGGCGGATATGCAGAAAATGACGGCTGTGGTGCTCTCCGTATCCGGTGAATCGGAACAGATCGTAAAGATCGTCAATGGGCTGAAAAAGGCTCAGTGCAATATCATCAGTATTACGAATACAGAGCAGAGCACCCTCGCGCATCTTGCTGATATAAGCCTCTGCTATTACATTTCCATGCACAGAGGCGAGGAGCGGATTGATTATTCCTCCCAGGTTCCGGCAGTATACCTGATCGAGACATTGGGGAAGCGGGTCAGAAACAGGCTGGCGGAGCCATAGCGGAAGCGCGTTTTTTAAAGGCTCAAAATACCAGGGAATATAAAACAGGACGTTTTTTTGAAGTGACAAATTTCAAAAGAAGGAGCCTGTTTTTTTCATGCCTTAAACTGCTGACAAACAAAAAAACACTGACTATAATTACTCCAAAAGAAACAATCAGCGCTGAGGGAAAAAGGATGCTCCGGCCGGCAGGAATCTTTCCTTCCGACCGGGAGAAGAGAGGAGATTTATTATGGATTACAGGCAAATGGCCGAACAGATCCTCCAGGGTGTAGGCGGAAAAGAAAATGTAGCGATGCTGACGCACTGCGCTACCAGGCTGAGGTTTAATCTGGTTGACGAAAGCAAGGCAGATGATAAAAAAGTACAGAGTATAAAAGGCGTTTCCGGAATTTCAAACAAGGGCGGACAATATCAGGTGATCATCGGAAGCGACGTGGGAGAACCTTACAAAGAACTGAAAGATATGGGCGTAGGAGGCTCTGAGGAAAACACGGCGAAACAGCCTGAGAAGAAGCAGAAGATCGGGACGGTAATCGTGGATACGCTTTCCGGCATTTTCACCCCCATCCTCCCGGCGATTACCGGAGCCGGTATGCTTAAGGCGATACTGGCGCTGCTCCCCCTGGCAGGGGTAAATGAATCCAGCCAGACCTATCAGATTATCTCGATTCTGGCTGATGCGGCTTACTATTTCCTGCCCTTGCTCCTGGCGTGGTCTGCTGCAATGAAGTTTAAGTGCAATCCCTGCCTGGCGATCACTCTGGCAGGACTGCTTGTGCATCCGAACCTGATCGCGCTTCTGGCGGGAGAAGAGACGGTTCGGTTCCTCGGGATTCCGGTCAAGGCAGCAACGTATTCTTACAGCGTGATCCCCATCATCCTGATCGTATGGCTGATGTCTTATGTAGAGAAGCTGGCGTACAAATACGTGCCAAAATGTCTTCGATATTTCCTTGCGCCGCTCATCGTGTTCCTGATCACAGGAATCGTGGGACTGATCGTGTTAGGGCCTATCGGAGCAGTACTGGGCGATGGACTTGTGGCCATATTTGATTTCCTGATCGACAAGGCAAGGGTTGTGACCATGGTGTTTACAGGTGCATTTATGCCGATCCTGGTCCTTACGGGAATGCACCACGGATTCACGCCGATCACAGTGGCGCTGTTTGCCGCTTATGGATTTGATCCGATCATGTTCCCGGCTGCGCTTGCCAGCAATATGTCCCAGGCGGGAAGCTCATTTGCAGTAGCGATACGGGCAAAAGACAGCGACGTGCGGAGTCAGGCCGCGTCTGCGGGACTGACAGCTCTGATGGGAGTTACAGAACCGGCTCTGTTCGGTGTGAATATCCGGTACAAACGCCCGCTTTACGGATGCTTTATCGGAGGCGCGGCGGGAGCGCTCTTTGCCAGCCTGATGAATCTGAAAGCATACGCCAACGCGGCGCCGGGGCTTGCGTCCATTGCCATGTTTATCGGAGAAGAGAAATTTAATATCCTCTGGGCGGTATTGACCATTGTGATCGCAGTGGGAGTTTCCTTCATTGCCACATGGATCCTGGGCGGAAATTACTTAAGAAGCGCTGAGGAAGAAGAAAAAGAGATCGCCCAGGCGGATACGTATCCGGTCTGCGCGCCGATGAAAGGGCAGATCGTTCCCCT
>CALWFS010000129.1 GCA_944377705.1 uncultured Mediterraneibacter sp.
GGTCAAAAAGGGACACCCTGAAATCGAATTGGGGACGTAGTGAAATCGGATTTCACTACGTCCCCAATTAACTATCTCTTCACGTTAAATGCTTCAAATCCCGGATAAACAGCGCCCTCTCCCAGTTCTTCCTCAATACGGATCAGCTGGTTGTACTTCGCCACACGCTCGCTCCTGCTCGGAGCTCCTGTCTTGATCTGGCAGGTGTTGAGCGCAACCGCCAGGTCCGCAATCGTCGTATCCTCAGTCTCTCCGGAGCGGTGTGAGGTTACCGCGGTGTATCCCGCCTTATGCGCCATCTTGATAGCTTCCAGTGTCTCAGACACGGAACCGATCTGGTTTAACTTGATCAGGATTGAATTCCCGCATCCCATGTCAATCCCTTTTTTCAGGCGCTCTGTATTTGTTACAAACAGATCATCCCCGACAAGCTGTACCTTATCTCCCAGCTCTTTTGTCATGATCTGCCATCCTTCCCAGTCTTCCTCATCCAGACCGTCTTCAATAGAGTAGATCGGATATTTTTCCACCAGTGACTTCCAGTGTTCTACCAGCTCAGCGGATGTAAACTTCTTCCCGCATTTCGGAAGTACATACTCGCCCTTTTTGCCGCTCTTCCACTCGCTGGAGGCTGCATCCATTGCAAGGACAAAATCTTTGCCCGGCTCATATCCGGCATCTTTTACTGCCTGGAGAATGTATTCGATGGCTTCCTCATCGCTTCCCAGATCCGGAGCGAATCCGCCCTCGTCACCGACTGCCGTCGCAAGCCCTTTTGACTTCAGCAGAGCCGCCAATGCGTGAAATACCTCTGTACACCATCTCAGCCCTTCAGTAAAGCTCTTAGCGCCTGCGGGCATGATCATGAACTCCTGGACATCCACAGTATTCGCTGCATGAGCGCCGCCGTTTAAGATATTCATCATGGGTACCGGAAGGCGGTTTCCGTTCACGCCGCCAAGGAAACGGTAAAGCGGAATGTCAAGTGAAGCCGCTGCCGCTCTCGCACAGGCGATGGATACCGCAAGGATGGCGTTTGCCCCAAGCTTGGACTTGTCTTTTGTGCCGTCTGCCTGGATCATGGCTTTGTCAACCGCATAGATATCGCTTGCGTCCATTCCCTGAAGCGTCGTACTTATCACTGTATTGATATTTTCCACAGCCTTGGAGACCCCCTTGCCTCCGAATCTGTTTTTATCTCCGTCTCTTAATTCCAGCGCTTCAAATTCACCGGTGGAAGCGCCGCTGGGAGCTGCTCCTCTCGCCACAGTCCCATCAGCAAGATGCACCTCTGCCTCCACTGTAGGATTTCCTCTGGAATCAATGATCTCTCGTCCGATCACCTTTTCAATCTCTAAATAATCCATGCTCTCTTCGTCCTTTCCTCTGATTTGCCGTGCTTTTCACGGCATAGTGGTACACCCCTGCGGTGTTTCCTATGATTTGCCGTGCTTTCCACGGCATAGTGGTACACCCCTGCGGTGTTTCTTCTGATCTGCCATGGATCTCCTCTGCCCCGGGTTCAGGTATTTCAGGGCAAAAGGAGTTTCCATGATTTATTCACATATAGTTAGTTTTTACTAACTATATGTATCTTATCAGAATCCAGTGGATGATTCAAGCCTTTTATTGATATTCATTATCATTTGTTTTCTTGTTCAATTCCATTCACAGTATACCTTATGTATTTTGCCCCGGTACTCTTCTTTCTATTCTCAAAATGACACCCAAACAAAAAAACAACTGCACCCTACAAGAGTGCAGCCAGTTTTTCCACATCTTCCATCCGGGTCGCCCAGCTCGTGGCAAACCTCACCACTGTATGATCCTCGTCCTTTTTCTCCCAGAAGCTGAAGATTACTTCTTTTTTCAACTGATCCATTTTCCCGTTTTCCAGTATCACAAAGATCTGATTTGTCGGTGAGTCGATATAAAGCTCATATCCCTTGTCTTTTAATATCTGCTTCAGCCGATCCGCCGTCACGATCGCATTCCTGCTGATCTCATAATACAGACCATCCGTAAACAATGCGTCAAACTGGATCCCAAGCAGTCTTCCCTTTGCCAGGAGGGCTCCCCTTTGCTTTACCATGGTCATGAAGCGGGGCGGCATGTTCCCTTTTGTAAATACTACCGCTTCTCCGCACAGCGCACCCACCTTAGTGCCGCCGATATAAAACACATCACAGTATTTTGCCACATCCTTTAAGGTCACATCTGTCCTTTCAGCGGCAAGTCCATAGCCCAAGCGTGCCCCGTCCATGTAAAGAGGGATTCCATACTGAGCGCACACGGCCGCCAGTTCTGCAAGCTCACCTTTTGTATACAATGTACCGTATTCCGTAGGATGTGAAATGTAGACCATTCCCGGAAATACCATGTGTTCATGATTTTCATCCTCGTAAAATGAATGCAGAAAATCTGACAGCACATCTGCTGATATCTTCCCCGCCTCCTGGGGGAGCGTGATCACCTTGTGTCCCGAATATTCTATGGCCCCTGCTTCATGAGTGCTGACATGTCCTGTCTCCGCTGCGATCACTCCTTCATAGGATTCCAGCATCGTGCTGATGACGATCTGATTTGTCTGCGTCCCGCCTGTAAGAAAGCAGACCTCCGCTTCCGGACAGCCACACGCTTCCCGGATCTTCTCACCAGCAGATTTGCAGTAAGGATCCGTCCCGTATCCCGGCAGCTGTTCCATATTCGTCTCCAGAAGGCGCTTCAGCACTTTATCGTGAGCGCCTTCTGAATAATCATTCTCAAATACAATCATTATTTTCCCGCCTTTCTACCGGCTGACGTTTTCCTGGTTCTTCCTGTTTTTCTGTTTCTCCCGGTTTTCCTGTCCTCTCTGCCCTTTTTCTGCTCTTTCTCTTTGAGCGGGGGCTTTTTTCTGACACTATACCCGAAGGTTCCCAGTTTTTTCCCAAGTCCCAGATATTCCCCGTGAGAATACGCTAGAAGCCCTGTCTTGTTCAGTTCGAATTTTCCCTTCTCATCCATGTACTCCTCGTCCACCTGGACAGCAGTCACTTCTGCAAGAAACATATGATGGCTTCCCAGTTCCTGGATACTCTTTACCCTGCACTCGATATTTACCGGGGATTCCGCTATGACCGGGGCATATTTGAGGGTTGCAGGCTTCCCTTCCGTGAGTCTGCATTCCTTCCACTTATCTACGTCTTTTCCCGACCGCACCCCGCAGTAATCGGCAGCGCGGCTTAGTTTCTCCGTAGTCAGGTTAATTACAAATTCTCCGCTCTCCCTGATCATCTGATAGGAATGTCTCTCAGGGCGCACGGAAATATAAACCATCGCCGGGTTCGTGCACACAGTCCCTGTCCACGCCACGGTCAGGATATTCGTATTTCTCTTCTTATCAGCCGTGCTGACCATGACTGCCGGCAGCGGATAAAGCATATTCCCCGGCTTCCACACCTGTTTTCCCATTCTATATTCCTCCCGTAAACAACACAGACTGTTCTCCGTCCCCTATTGCTGCAGCGAGCCGACCAGAGTCGGCACGAGCTGTTTCTTCCTGGAAACAACCCCCTTCAGCATGATCTCTTCCGTATCTTCCGGCATGTCGTATGCGTTTAGTATCTTTTCTCTTGCCTCCGGTCCGCAGCACAGCAGCTCAGAGGACTCTGTGATAATATTCGTCAGCATAAAGAAGATCATATTCAAACCATGATTGTTCCTTGCCTTCTCGAGATGCGGCTCCACAACCTCCTTGATCTCTTTTAACTCATCTGCGCTCATGGAATTCACCTGTCCTACGCCGAAGACTGTGTCATTGACCGTAAACTGTTTAAAGTCAAGGAAGCAGATCTCTTCTGCGCTCTTGCCCTTCAGATTACTTCCCGCATTGAACATCTCCTGCGCCAGCGTTTCCACCTCGACTCCCGCGATTTTTGCCAGCGCCCGTGCCGCCTGCTCATCCAGCGGAGTACAGGTCGGCGATCGGAACATCAGGGTATCGGAAATGATCGCAGAGCACAGAAGAGCCGCGTGTACCGGCTCTACAAGAATACATTCCTCCTGATACATCTGGTATACGATGGTCGCGGTACAGCCCACCGGCTGGTTACGGAAAAATACCGGTCCCAGTGTTTCAATACTCAGCCCCAGTCTGTGGTGGTCAATGATCTCCATCACATCTGCTTCTTCCACGCCGTCTACTGCCTGGCTTCTCTCATTGTGGTCCACAAGGATGACCTGCTTCTTCTTCACATTGAGAATACGCCGCCTTGAGAGCAGTCCTACAAATTTGCCTTTGTTATCCACAACAGGGAAATCACGGAAACGCTTCTTTGCCATGACCTTCTGCACGTCATCCACATACTCTTTCATCCGGAAGGTGACCAGATTGTCCTTTGTCATAAAATATTTCACAGGAATACTCTGGTTGATATGCTGTGCCGCGGTAAACGTATCAAGGGGCGTGCGTATGATCACGATCTGCTTCTCCTCTGCCCGGCGGATGATCTCCTCGGAGATGGGAGCATCCTGGCAGACCACCATACAGCTTGCCTCCATGTCCACAGCGCACTGCTGCGCATCTTTGCGGTCTCCCATGATGACAAGGTCATCCCTGCTGATAAAATCAGACATCAGAATCCTGCTGGACGCCGCAATGACAACTTTCCCCTTCAGGAAATAGCCGTGTTCATTCCCGGTCACGATCTCACCGTCCACGGCGCGGGCAATATTCCGATACTGAGTGCGCGCTTTAGCAAGGATCTTGTTATCATACACATCCATGTAGGTTTTCGCAATATCGCCGATCGTGATGACCCCCTCAAGCTTCCCGTTTCTTGTCACAGGAAGGGTATGTATATTAGACTCCCGCATCTTCTCCCATGCAGTCCTGATCGAAACGCTGCTCTTTAATCCTTCCACTTCCTTGAGTTCCACATCTTTGATCTGTTCCCTGAGGTCAGTCAAAAGTCTTGGCACCTTCACCCCAAAGCGTTCCAGCACATACTGCGTTTCCTCATTCAGTTGTCCTGCCCGGCGCGGTTCATGTACGCGGCCTGTAAGCTTCGTCTTAAGAGCCGCATAGGCAATGGCAGAACAGATTGAATCTGTATCCGGATTTTTGTGACCCACCACATATACTTTTCTTTCTTTTTCCCTTCCCATATATCAGTCTCCTTCTTTCCCGAAGCGGTTCTCCCCCTTCTTCTGAGAGACTCCTCCGGTCATAATGCAGCAGCGCATGGCCTGTTACAGATCATGCAATTTAAGCTGCCTTTTTATTCTTATTAAAGCTTGCCATCTTTTCACCGGATAGTCAACTAGATTTTTCATATGTGTTACTCTTGCGGTTGTTTTTTACTCCTTAAATATGGTATACTAGGAGCATTGAAAAAACTATGTAAGTTGAGGTGCAGTACAATGAGCGAAGAAATGAAAGAAACAATGCAGGCAGAAGAAACTTGCCAGACACAGGCTGAGGAAGCTGCCAAAACAGAAACAACAGAGACAATGGCTGATTATGAAGACCACTTTGATGACGCCAATCCCTGGAACAGGGTTGCCGAATATATGGAAAAGAAGACTGTACTCCCGGTAAAAGTTGAAGGAGTGGTCAACGGAGGCGTTATCGCGATGGTAGAAGGATTAAGGGGATTTGTTCCCGCATCCAAGCTCTCCCTTTCCTACATTGAAGACCTTGAGACCTATCTGCTCAAAGACATCGAAGTACAGGTCATCGATGTGGACCAGGCGAACAACCGCCTCGTACTTTCCGCCCGCGAGATCCTGAAAGAAAAGGAAAGAAAAGCCCGCGAAGAGCAGATCGCAAACCTGAAGATCGGGACAGTATTAGAAGGAACTGTTGAGACACTCCAGAACTACGGAGCATTTGTAAAGCTTGAGAATGGTCTGTCCGGACTGGTCCATGTATCACAGATCTCCCAGAAGCGCGTGAAAGTACCGTCTGATGTTCTCAATGCAGGGGACAAAGTGACAGTCAAAGTCATCGGTATTAAGGATGGAAAAGTAAGCCTGAGCATGAAGGCGCTTGAAGAAGTCAAAGAAAAAAAAAAAAAAAAAGTTGTACTCCCGAAGAGCGAGAATAT
>CALWFS010000130.1 GCA_944377705.1 uncultured Mediterraneibacter sp.
TGAGAAGCCCTGATGCAAACCCTGCAAACATACCTTCCCTCGGTCCCCTCATGAACCCGAAGGAGGCTGTGATGATCAGCATCAGATTCGGTTTGATATTTGCCACTGCAAGCGATGGAAAAACAGCGCACTGCAGTACATATGCGACAAGTATGGCAGCTGCCGTAACGGCGATCCGCTTCACCCTTATTATCTTCATATCGTTCTCTCCTCTATTCCGCCTGATCTTCCCCTGTAAGCTGTGCCTTTGTCGTAGTAATGACAAGGACTTCCTGAATATTTCGGAAGTCTACTGCCGGCGTGATATAACCTGACCGCGTCAGATTGTTAGAATCAACGTTGATCTCACTCACAGAGCCGATCAGGATACCCTGGAGATATTTATCACTGATATACGACGTAACGATCTGGTCACCGACTGATACTGCATGATCATTATTTTCCATCCGGTCAAAAGAGATCTGTCCCGTACTCATAAGCGAAAGGTCTCCGCTTACAATACACGTATCGGATGTAGAGAGGACCATCCCGCTTACATTATTTGAATCATCGATAATAGAGCGGACCTTTGCCCATGTAGGTCCTACTTCTGTGACAATTCCCACAAGACCGCTGCCCGCAAGCACGTTCATATCCACTGCTATTCCGTCATTACTGCCTTTGTCAATCGTAAAAGTGCTGAACCAGTTCCCCGAATCCTTACCGATGACATGCGCTGCCGTTTTCTCATAATCCGCATAATTCTGATCCAGCTTGTAAAGCTCCTGGAGCCGTTCATACTCATAGCGCTCCTCCTGGAGATAGTTGTTCTCCGTGGTCAGAGCATCGATCTGTTCCTGGAGTTTTTTGTTTTCATCCTGAAGCTGCTTGAGCGTCGAAAAATTATCTTTCATATCTCCCATCCAGCCGCCGATCTGATTGATCCCCTGCTGGAGAGGAATCACCGTGACATTTGCAAGTGCTCTGAACGGACCTCCGACTTTATCCGAAAATGAGGAGAGCAGCATCATAAGCACGCAGAACGCGGACAGACCGAGAAGAATATATCTGTTTATATGCGATGTATGATTCTTTTTCTTCATCTTAACCACCTGTAATCTTCACCCATCATGGAATATGTGAGCCTGTTATAATACGCGCGGTCCAAAAGGATCCTCTGGAGTCCTTTAACCGCGCACAGCTCCGGTTCCTCCATTGTCATCACGGGAAGCCCGGTGCTTTCTCTCAAGTATGTAGAAAGCCCCCGCAGATTGGCCATCCCGCCGGTCAGACAGATCCCTTTCTCCCTGATCCCGCTCCTTACATTGGGCGGGGTCCTGTCAATCATTGCTTTAATCGCCCGGACGCATTCCTCCAGCAGCTCTTTCATAGCAGCGCGCACAAGGCTGATGGATACTGTCGTCTGCGCAGGAACACCTGAGATCAGGTCCCGGCCGGATACAGTGATCGTGCTGTCCGTACTCTGCTCAAAAACGCCGAATTCCCGTCTCAGACGCTCAGCCGTCAGCCTGCCTATGAGAAAGTCCTGATTCCTGCGGACCAGAGCAGCGATGGCAGCGTCAAAATCCTCACCGCCGATCTTCAGCAGCCTGTTCAAAACCATACCGCCTTCCGAAAGAACGGAGAGCTCTGTCGTGCCCCCGCCGAAATTGGCAACAAAAATCCCTTTTTCAGCGATCACATCGATCCCAAATCCCAGAGCATCCGCAAGTCCCCGTTCCACGATCCGGACAGATTTCGCTCTGGCCTCCGAATGATAGACCAGGTCATAAAATGCTTTTTTCTCCACTTCCGTCACATCCGTAGGCACGGCTATAACATACTCATCGCCCCGTCCGAAACGCCTCTCGCTCTCAAGAAGGCTGCCGAGAAGATACTGCATGTCATCAAAATGGGCTATAACACCGTTCTTCATAGGAAAGATGACCTGAATGTCATCTGGCGCCTTCTCGAACATTTCGTATGCCGCATCTCCAACCGCATAGACATACCGTTTGCTCTTCATGGCTATGGCATCCTTTTCCCGCCAAATCCGGTCTTTCTTTTTATCAAATATCTTGATCTCATACGTCCCGAGATCAAGCCCGTAAACATTCCCCAGCATCTGCATCTCCCCTTGTAAATAACTCCCCTGTACCGAATTACTGAAAAAGCCCCTGCTCCTTCAGACTGATAAAACAATTGTCCCCTATGATGATATGATCAAGCAGGGATATCCCCAGCAGCGCGCCCGCCTCATAAATCCTCCTGGTGATCCGAACATCTTCTCTGCTCGGCGCAGGATCCCCGCTGGGATGGTTATGAAGAAGGATGATCGCCGATGCGTTTCTCTGGAGTGCCTCTATGAAAAGCTCTCTCGGAGAGACCAGCGCCGTATCAACCGTTCCGACCGATATCACGCACTCTCCTATCAGCTTTGCCTTCGTATTTAAAAGAAGGAGTTTGATCACTTCCTTCTCCTTATGTCTCAAATCCTCCATATAATATCTGGCAACTGTCTGAGGATTCGAAAAATCCAGTCCCTCCATGGCAGCTGACCTTGCCATCCGCTTTGCAAGCTCTGACAGACAGAGGATCTGGACCGCTTTTACCCTGCCAATGCCTTTGACGCGTATAAGCTGTTCAAAGGTCCATCGATGGATATTCAGGATCCCTCTTCCTGAACGGTCAGACCTGATCAGCCGGTGTGCAAGCTGAAGGGAATTCTCACCCTGTGTCCCCGTCCTGAGCAGCACTGCAAGGAGTTCGGCATCTGTAAGATTTTCCGCTCCAAAGCGCTCACATTTTTCATAGGGACGGTCTTCCTGATACATATCTTTGATCGTATTGTTCTTTTCCATATTCTGACTCCATGATCAGCGCGATGATACAATACAACGATTTATTTTAGCACAATTTAAAAAATGTGTATAGGCGTTAGTCATTAAAATTCTGTGAATAGTTTGCTCATGCGGCTGAATTGGTCAGGGCAGTTATGCAAGCTGGCTTGCAAATAACTGCCCTGATCAGTTCAGACATACGGCGGACGCCGTACAGCGAAAAGGAGCTGCAGAGCAGCGGATTTGAGCTGCCGCATGAGCAGACGGAAATATATGGATCATACCGCCGCAAATTTCTTTATTACCGCCTCTGCCGCCTTTAATCCGTCCATTGCCGCCGAGGTGATTCCGCCGGCATATCCCGCGCCCTCCCCGCACGGGTAGATCCAGGAAACTGACGCGGTGAAATCTTTCCCCCGCAGTATGCGCACAGGCGATGACGTCCTGCTCTCCACTCCTGACAGAAGCACATCCTCACCGGCAAAGCCGCGGATCTTTCTGTCCATGCCCCGGATACCGGATTCCAGTGAGGCTGCCAGTTCCTCCGGGAAAATATTTCTCACATTTCCAAACGTGCAGGCGCCTTTCATGTTCGGCATAATACTGCCAAAGCTGCTGCTTTTCTTTCCTGCGCAGAAATCTGCAAAACGCTGTACCGGAATGCTGCCTTCCCCTTCTTCCCATGCGCGCTTTTCAAGCATGCGCTGGAATTTCACGCCTGCAAGCGGATGGTCCGAGTCATAATCATCCTTTGTCACTGTGACAATGACCGCGCTGTTTGCATTTTCTCCAGCGCGGTCGTGGTAGCTCATCCCGTTGACTGCCAGATATCCTTCTTCCGAAGAGGCATTAACCACATATCCTCCGGGACACATGCAGAAAGTATAGACACCTCTGCCGTTTTCAAGCTTTTCTGTCAGCTTATAGGCAGCGGCGGGAAGACTGCCGCGCTGTGCCGTTCCGTATGCGGATTCATCGATCAGCTGCTGCGGATGCTCTACGCGGACGCCAACTGCAAATGATTTGGATTCCATGGAAACGCCTTTATCATACAACATCTGAAAGGTATCTCTTGCGCTGTGACCCACTGCGAAAACAGCTGCGTCTGCTTTTATTGTCTCAGTATTATTAATTATCATACAGTTTTCTGCAGGCTGAATATCCGTCACCTGGCTGTAAAAACGAAATTCCCCGCCAAGACGTATGATCTCGTTTCTCATAGCTTCTACCACATTGATCAGGATATCAGTCCCAATATGCGGCTTCTGTTCCCACAGGATATCCTGCGGCGCCCCGAATCTGACAAACGTCTCCAGGACGAACCGGTTTCTTCCGGCAGGATCTTTTACTAATGTGTTCAATTTCCCATCTGAAAATGTCCCTGCTCCACCCTCGCCAAACTGGACATTGGATACCGTATTAAGTCTGCCGGTTTCCCAGAACTTCTGCACGTCTTCCCTGCGCTCATTAACCGGAGCCCCCCGTTCGATCACCAGAGGATGATACCCCTCCTTAGCAAGCAGGTATGCGCAGAACATCCCTGCCGGTCCGCTTCCGATCACAGCAACTCTCCCTGAGAGAAGCTCTGCCCCATGTCTCGGCGCACGGTAAGGCTTTTCTTCCGCTCTCTGTATCTTTCCCTTTCGATTCCGAAGAATACGCTCCTCATTAGCAGCAGAGAAATCGACCGTATAAACATAATAAAGTTCCGGCTTTTTCCTTGCGTCAAGAGAGCGCTTCCTTATCGTGTACGTCTTAAGTTCGCTTCCTTTAATATGAGCGGTCTTAAGCAGCTTTTTCTCAAGCTGTTCCTTCGTATGCTCCACCGGGAGCTTTAACTGTGTGATCCTGAGCACAGAACCCCTCCTTTTTTCAACTGTCTGACACAGCTTCTCCTCACAAAGTAGAAGCAGACTGCCTGCATGATGATCGTCGCGATCCATGATCCCGGATAAGAAATAAAGAGAAAACGCAGTGATCTGTTCTGCGGGAAAAATCCGTAAATCCACAAAACTCTTGTCCCCACAGTTCCTATTACGGAGAGGATCATGGGCACTGCCGAATGCCCCATCCCGCGCAGGGCTCCTGGGATCAGATCCATAATGCCGCACAGGAAATAGGGTACAGTGGTGATAGACAGGATCTCCAGACCGCATCGGATCACATCCGCATCGACTGTATATATCC
Source organism: uncultured Mediterraneibacter sp. (assembly GCA_944377705.1). Classification (GTDB taxonomy): domain Bacteria; phylum Bacillota; class Clostridia; order Lachnospirales; family Lachnospiraceae; genus Mediterraneibacter. Next base: position 5,007 of record CALWFS010000130.1, read on the forward strand.
GCAGCACCTGTGATCCAAACACATACGCCCCGCCCCCAAGGACAACGGATACAGCAGCAGAGAGAACCATACAGTCCGCAAGCACTCTGTCCATACGCTTCTGCTTCCCGACACTGTAATTCTGACTTGTAAAGCTCATGCATGCCTGTGTGACCGCATTCACTGCGACGTATAAAAATCCCAGGATATTGTTTGCCGCTGTATATCCTGCCATTGCCGTTGAACCAAACGAGTTTACGGAAGACTGGAGCAGCGCATTAGATATATTGATCACCGTGCTCTGGATGCCCGCAGGAATCCCCACTTGGAAAATCCGTTTCAAATAGGTCCGTTTTATTGTGAGTTTAGAAAACCGCAGCTGATAACTTCCCTCGGATTTATAAAGGCAGCGTAACACAAGAATGCAGGAGATCATCTGGGAAGCGACTGTACCGATCGCCACGCCCGCCACCCCAAGGGGGATGACAATGACCAGAGCGAGATCCAGAACTACATTGGCCAGACCGGCAGCGATAAGAAAAACCAACGGCCGCTTTGTATCGCCTACTGCGCGCAAGACGGCGGCCCCGTAGTTATAAAGCATGAAAAACGGCATTCCCATAAAATAGATACGCATATAGGTAACAGACTGATCGATCACATCCGCAGGAGTATCCATCAGTCCAAGGGCAAATCTGGATGCACCTGCCCCAATAAAAGCCATAATGATCCCGCTGAGCAGGGCAAGCGTTATAGCTGTATGTACTGCTTCCGACATTTCTTTTTCGCGCCCCGCCGCAAAATACCTTGCCGCAAGAACGTTAGCTCCCAGAGAGATCCCGATAAACAGATTTGTAAAAATATTGATCAGAGCCGTAGTAGAGCCCACTGCCGCCAGCGCCTGACTGCCGCTGAACCTTCCGACGACAATGATATCCACGGCATTGAACATCAGCTGAAGAATGCTGGAGAGCATCAGTGGCAGTGAAAAAGAGATCAGCTTGTCCATGATCGTTCCGTTACACATGTCTATTTCATATTTATTTGTTTTCAATTTCTGTCCATCTCCTTAAGTCTGGTAACTTTTTCTGCATTGCATATC
>CALWFS010000131.1 GCA_944377705.1 uncultured Mediterraneibacter sp.
TCTGCGCCTGGGCAATCGCACTGCTGAACTCTTCTACGGATGAGCGGATGTCCTCTGCATCCAGGTTGCGGAATACTCTTGTGATCACCTTTGCACCCGCGCGCTCAAATGCCTTCGCACTGTCATACTCACAGTTTGTACCCGGGAATACCGGTATAAAGACTGTCGGCTGTCCGATCTTATGGCTGCAGATATGGATATCAGAAGCATTGTACAGCCTCTCCTCCACAGGAGTTTCCGCGCTCTCCGGGGATTTCGTTGCGAACACGCTCTCCAGTTTTTCTGTCCATGCATCCAGTGCCTCGTCCATCCTGATATGGACACTGCCGTATTCAAAGCCATCCCGATCTGTCACCTCGCCGATCACTGTATAAGTGATCTGAAGATTTCCGACCTCTCCGTCTTTTACCTCAGCGATGATATCTCCGAATGCCGGAGCGAACACCTCTCTCTCGTCCATATTGTGTTCAATCTTCACGCCCATATGATTTCCGAACGCCATCTTGCTCACCGCCGCGATGACGCCATGGCGGTCAAGCGCATATGCGGATACAATTCTTCCGGCTCTGATGTCTTCTGTAAACTTCCCGTACTGATCCATAATCCGTCCGTATACCGGAAGGTCATATTCATCTCTGTCGATTCTCAGCCATACAAGCTTATTGCCCGGCTTTTTCAGCTCAGGAGTGATGATATCCTTCTCCACCGCCATGTCCACAGCAAAGGATACAAGAGTCGGCGGAACGTCGATATCCTGGAACGTTCCGGACATACTGTCCTTTCCTCCGATAGATGGAAGCCCGAACCCGATCTGAGCCGCATAGGCGCCCAGCAGAGCCGCAAATGGCTGGCTCCATCTCTTCGGATCCTCTGTCATACGCCGGAAGTACTCCTGGAATGTAAAACGGATCTTATGATAATCTCCGCCGGCTGCAACAATCTTTGCCACCGATTCAACCACCGCATAAACTGCTCCATGATACGGGCTCCAGCTCGACAGATAAGGATCAAATCCATAGCTCATCATGGACACGCTGTCTGTCTTTCCTGTCATTACAGGTACCTTAGCCACCATAGCCTGTGTCTCTGTAAGCTGATATTTTCCGCCGTGGGGCATAAACACAGATCCCGCGCCAATGGAGCCGTCGAACATTTCTACAAGACCTTTTTGTGAGCATACGTTCAGGTCGCTCAGCATTTCAAGCCATGCAGACTTCACATCTTTAACCTCTTTCCTGGTGAACAGGCTTCCCGCGCGCTCCGGTATCTCTACCTCTACGCTGGTCTCCTGGTGCGCCCCGTTCGTATCAAGGAATGCCCTGGACAGATTGACGATTTCTTTTCCTCTCCAGATAAGCACGAGTCTGGGCTCCTCCGTCACTACTGCGACTTCTGTTGCCTCCAGGTTCTCTTCCTTGGCATATGACATGAATTCTTCCACATCCTTCGGATCTACCACTACTGCCATTCTCTCCTGTGACTCTGAGATCGCGATCTCAGTTCCATCCAATCCGGCATATTTCTTCGGCACTTTGTCTAACTCTACACGGAGCCCATCCGCCAGCTCACCGATCGCCACAGACACTCCGCCTGCGCCAAAGTCGTTGCACTTCTTGATGAGGCGGCTTACTTCTTCCCTGCGGAACAGCCTCTGGATCTTGCGTTCCGTAGGCGGATTTCCTTTCTGTACCTCCGCGCCGCATGTCTCAATCGACTCTTCGGTATGAACCTTAGAAGAACCTGTCGCTCCTCCGCATCCGTCACGTCCTGTCCTTCCGCCCAGAAGAATGATGATATCCCCTGGATCAGAATTTTCGCGGATGACCGCGCGTCTTGGAGCCGCGCCTAAAACAGCGCCGATCTCCATACGCTTTGCAACATAATCCGGATGGTAGATCTCTTTTACAAGCCCGGTTGCCAGACCGATCTGGTTGCCGTAAGAGCTGTACCCGTGCGCTGCCTCACGGACCAGCTTTTTCTGAGGAAGCTTGCCCTTAAGCGTATCTTTTACGGAAACAGTCGGATCCGCCGCTCCTGTTACACGCATTGCCTGATAAACATAGGTCCGTCCTGAAAGCGGGTCGCGGATCGCACCACCAAGACAGGTGGCAGCGCCTCCAAACGGCTCGATCTCAGTAGGGTGGTTATGCGTCTCATTCTTAAAGTTGATCAGCCACTCTTCTTCCACTCCGTCTACCTTGATGGGTGCCATGATGCTGCACGCATTGATCTCATCAGACTCCTCCTGATCCTGGAGCTTTCCCTCTCTCTTAAGCCTGCGCATTGCCATGAGCGCAAGATCCATAAGGCAGACAAACTTATCCTCTCTGCCCGCAAAGATCTCGCTGTGATCTTTTAAGTATTCTCTGTAGGTATCTTCGATCGGTTTTCTGTAATCTCCTTCGTCAAAGACTACATCCTTCAGCTCTGTAGAAAATGTCGTATGGCGGCAGTGATCAGACCAATAGGTATCAAGTACGCGGATCTCTGTCATTGTAGGATCTCTGTGTTCCTCGTTTTTATAGTAATTCTGGATATGGAGAAAATCTTTGAATGTCATGGCAAGCCCCAGAGAACTGTAGAGGTCCTTCAGCTCATCCTCCGGCATATCCCAAAATCCGTCAAACACTTTGATATCCTCCGGCTCGTCAAATACAGTGACCAGCGTCTCCGGCTTCTCTTCCTGAGCCTCCCTCGAATCCACCGGATTGATACAGTGGCTGCGGATGGCTGCAAACTCTTCCTCCGTGATATCCCCCTCGATCACATATGTGGTCGCGGTGCGGATCACCGGGACCTCATCTTCCTTGATAAACCGGACACACTGCTCCGCTGAGTCCGCTCTCTGATCAAACTGTCCCGGAAGATACTCCACGGAAAAACTGTGATCCCCTTCCTTCATCGGAAACGTCTCTTTATAGAGGACGTCCACCGGCAGCTCTGCAAACACGCCTCTGCACGCTTTTTCAAAGGTCTCATCAGAAAGATCTTCCACATCATACCGATTCAGAACTCTTACACCACTCACGCTGCGAATCCCAAGGTAATGGCGGATCTCATGCCGTAATGCCTTTGCCGCAACGGCAAATTCCGGTTTCTTTTCCACAAACACACGCTTTACATTACTCATAAACAGTCTCCTTTACACCATGCTGCATGTCTTGAACACGCAGTTATCTGCTGATAGTCTCTGCCTGTATCGTACCATAATTTACATCATTAGTATAATTAATATAATTAAACTTTATAATAAGTAAGACTAATTATTTTTCTTTTTCTTATGCAGATATCCCGGTATCAGGCTTGCCACAAAAAGAATCCCGAGAATCCCCAGGAAAATCCCGCCAATACGTATGACAAAATCATAGAACAGCCCTTCGGGCAGCATTCGGATCATATAATCTGTCGCAGGATCAAATATCCACTGATCATTATCAAAAAAGATATGATGAAACCGAACGAACACCGCATTAAAATCAATGACCGCAGCAATTCCGATAAAGGCAGCGACAGCGGCAGATAGGGTGAGAGCAGCCTGATAGGATCTTGGGACGATCTTCCTGATATCCGCCCGGGTCGCAAGGAGAAATACCAGGCACAGCACGGCCGCAATACACGAGCCCATCCGAATATTCAGCCCGCCAGCAAAAAGATCTTTGACTTCTCCCATGTGAAATCTATCCTGTTCGTTAAAGAAATCCTGCTCTTTCCCCTCCACGGTCGTCATGACAGACAAAGTATCCCTGTCGCCCCGCAGGTAGGCCATCATCTCATGCGTTACATACATAACATCATCCATAGTCATATCAAGTTCCGAAAGAACATCATATTTTTCATATTCTTTCTGATATACGCTGAAATCAGAGTACATCGCAATCTCAAAGCTGCTGATCAGCACCACGGCTATGACTGCAACGGCGAGGACCACCCCTGCCAGCCACTGTATTTTTGTCACTGTATTACTTCGTTTAGCCGGGTATTTTGCGTTTTCCATAATGTCGCAGCCCTTTCTGGTATATTATTGTATTTTTCTTTTACATATCTTATAATACAACCAGTATTTATTAGGAGGTCTAATAATGATTGATATTAATTATGAACTCTACAAAGTGTTCTACCATGTGGCTTCAACTTTGAACTTCTCGGAGGCGTCCAAACGCCTTTTTATCTCTCAGTCCGCAGTCAGCCAGTCAATCAAGACTCTGGAGCGCAAACTGGACCAGACCTTATTTATCAGGAGTACAAAAAAAGTGCAGCTCACTCCTGAGGGAGAGATCCTGATGCGCCATATCGAGCCTGCCATGAACCTGATTCATAAGGGTGAGACTCAACTTCTGGACGCTGCTTCCACGGGAGGACAGATCCGTATCGGAGCGAGCGACACAATCTGCCGCTATTTCCTTATTCCATACCTGGAACGCTTCCACAAGGCATTCCCCGGCGCACATATCAAAGTCATCAACCAGACTTCCATGAAGTGTGCAGAACTCCTTCAGAACGGGCTGGTAGATCTCATTGTTGTCAACTACCCCAATAATCATCTTGCGGCTTCAGCTGCCGCGATACGAATCAAAAAATTCCGTGACGTGTTTATCGCCGGGAATACCTTTTCCGAGCTGAGAGACCAGACTCTGACCTTTGCACAGCTCCTGAGCTATCCTATTCTGATGCTGGACAAAAACAGTACGACCAATGAATTTCTCCACCAGGTATTCCAGCAGCACCAGCTGGATCTCGTCCCGGAGATCGAACTGACAAGCAATGACCTTTTGATTGATCTGGCGCGAATCGGGCTTGGCATCGCATTTGTTCCCGACTACTGCATCAGCAGCAAAGGGGAAGAAATCTTCCGGATCCGGACCAGAGAAGAGCTTCCTGAACGCGAGCTCGCCATCGCATATAATGAACACCTGCCTCTCTCAAGGGCATCTATAGAATTCCTCAGCTATTTCCAGAACTCTTCCAGGTAAGCCGGCAGAGATTCTGCACTGCACATGCAGATTCCTTCCCATTCCCTCGGAAAGGTTTCCCGATACTGTCTCTGCTGAAAGCGGTCATCCAGGAGAAGGATCACCCCTCTGTCTCTCTCTGTGCGGATGACCCGCCCGGCAGACTGGAGCACCTTGTTCATGCCCGGGTAGAGATAAGCATAATCAAAGCCCGCCATCCCATGTTCTTCAAAATATCTTCTGATGATTTCCCTGTCATTGCATACCTGGGGAAGACCGGTCCCGACAATGACCGCGCCGATCAGCCTGTCCTCTGTCAGATCGATGCCCTCGGAAAAAATACCTCCCATAACACAGAAGCCGACCAGGCTCCTGTCACGTTCCTCCTCAAACAAGGACAAAAATCCTTCCCTATCCTGCTCGCTCATATTCTGAGACTGGAATACCGAATCAACTCCCCCTGCCTGATCAATGAAGCAGGCATACACTTCCCCCATCACCTTATAAGACGGAAAAAATGCCATATAATTTCCCTTTTTTCCTGCAGCGGCACCGGCAATGTAAGCCGCGATCCGGCTGTACATTGAAGCGCTTCGCATAGTATACCGCGTGCTCACATCCGTTCCCATGAGCAGGAGACGGTTTTCCCTGGGGAATGACGTCTCTGCATAGATCGCATAGTCATCTGTTTCTACCGAGAGAAGCTTCTTATAATAATGGATCGGAAGAAGGGTCGCCGAAAAGAGTACTGCCGCCACGCCGTATTCAAGATAGGCCTGGAGATTTACTGCCGGATTCGCGCAGAAAAGTCTGATCATAAATCTGCCGTCCTTTTTAAGTTCACAGTAAATCACATAATTTTCATCCATAATATCATGGATGTTTACAAAGGAGCGCACCTGAAAGTACAGATCCAGAACCTGCTCCCTCTTCTTTTCATCTGTCAACCTTTCCAGGTACGTCTCCATCTCCGTCAGAAGATTCATGAACTTCAGCGCGATATGAGATACGCTGGACAGGATCTGGTAATCCTCACATTCCTTTTTCAATGCAAGGAACAGTCTGTTGACAGCCTCCAGCTTTCCCGCCAGCGCGGGAGCATCTGTGC
>CALWFS010000132.1 GCA_944377705.1 uncultured Mediterraneibacter sp.
ACCTGATCCTGGGACACAAGATCGACCTTGTCATTGATATCCCGGCACAGGGAGCGGAGCATTCCAAGGATGGATTCGTTATCAGGAGAAACGCTATCGAGACGGGGGTGAATGTGCTGACTGCCATTGATACGGCAGAGGCGCTGATCACAAGTCTTGAAAATACAGATATAAAGAGACTCACACTGATCGATATCGCGACGGTGTAGTGAGAACATAGTCCGCCGGGAACGGTATATCCCCACAGAGCGCGTCAGCGCTCGGACCGGAGTTGGCGGTATACAGAGCTGCAAAAATGCAGCTCTGGTACCGATGCAGCTCTATGGTCCTGAGTGGGATATACTGTTCCCGGTTTTTTCTTGACTAATTAAAGAGAGATTCCTGCCGGATATAAGCCGCAGGAGATTTCTGATAAATATTATTTATAGAAGAAGGAGATAAAACACATGCGCTACAGTAATAAAGTGAATAAGATCGTATATGGTGGTGATTACAATCCGGAACAATGGCCGGAGGAGGTATGGCAGGAGGATATGAAGCTGCTTAAGGAGGCGCATATCGATATTGTGACCCTGAATGTTTTCAGCTGGGCGGCGATACAGCCGTCGGAAGAGGAATATGATTTTACAAAGCTTGATAAGATTATGGATATGGTCAGGGACAATGGATTCCAAGTGTGTCTTGCCACATCTACCGGAGCACACCCGGCATGGATGGCAAAGAAGTATCCGGATGTTCTGCGGACAGAATTCAGCGGAATGAAGAGGAAATTCGGCGGCCGGCATAATTCCTGCCCCAACAGCCCTGCATACCGGAAGTATTCTGTGCGTCTTGCAGAAAAACTGGCAGAACGCTATAAAGATTATGATAATATCGTGGCATGGCATATCTCAAATGAATACGGCGGGGAATGTTACTGCGAAAATTGTGAAAAAGCATTCCGCATCTGGCTGAAAAAGAAATATGGCACCATCGAAGCGCTGAACCGGGCATGGAATACAGCATTCTGGGGGCATACGTTTTATGAGTGGGATGAGATCGTGCTGCCGAATCTGCTCAGCGAGCATTTTGAGTATGACAGGAGCCGTTTCCAGGGCATCACGCTTGATTACAAGCGGTTCAATTCAGAAAGTCTTCTCGAATGCTTCCGGCTTGAATCTGAGGCGATAAAAAAGATCACGCCGGATATTCCCGTGACGACAAATCTGATGGGCTTTTATAAAATGCTGGATTATAAAATGTGGGCAAAGTATATGGATGTGGTATCCTGGGATAATTATCCGGCAAATGAGGATTCTCCGGCAATGATCGCAATGAGCCATGATCTGATGAGGGGGATTGGCGGAGGAAAGCCGTTCCTTCTTATGGAACAGACGCCCAGCGTTGCAAATTGGATGCCGTATAATGCGCTGAAGCGCCCGGGTGTCATGCGTCTGTGGAGCTATCAGGCGGCGGCCCACGGAGCTGATTCGATCATGTTCTTCCAGATGAGGCGCTCGGTGGGCGGATGCGAGAAATTCCATGGGGCTGTCATTGACCATGCAGGGACGAACCAGACAAGAGTTTACCGGGAAGTGCAGGCGCTGGGGAAAGAGCTGGAGCGTATCGGAGCAGAAACTCTCGGGGCAGTGACCGAGACAAAAGCCGCGCTTTATTTTGACTGGGATAATTGGTGGGCTATTGAAAGCTCTTCGGGACCGAGCTGTGAACTGAAGTATAAGGATGAAGTACTGAATTATTACGAAGCGCTTCACAGCTTGAATATTCCTGTGGATATTGTGGGACCGGAGGATGACCTGGGGAAATACAGCCTGCTGATCGCGCCGATACTATACATGACAAAACCGGGATACGACGATAAGATCAGAAAATTTGTGTCAGATGGAGGCACTTTTGTTACTACATTTTTCAGCGGAATCGTGGATGACCATGACCTCGTGATCCTGGGCGGATATCCGGGCAGACTCAGGGATATCCTTGGGATCTGGGTGGAGGAAGAAGACGCCCTTGCGCCCGAAGTGGAAAACCGATTTGTATACAATGGAAAGCAGTATCCGGCAAGGCTTCTCTGTGATCTCAGCCACCCGGAAAGCAGTGCTCTTTCAGTGCTCAGCCGGTATGAAGAGGATTTCTATGCAGGCATGCCGGTTATAACAAAGAATGAGTTTGGAAAGGGCAGGGCTTATTATGTCGCTGCAAGATCAGATAAAGCGTTTTATCGGGATTTTATGAGCGATATATGTAGTGAGGCGGGGATAGCCTCTGTGACTGAGCCGCAGGAAGGACTTGAGGCGACGGTTCGCTTTAATGAGAATGGAAGATTCTTATTTCTCCTGAATCACAGTGACAATGAACTGGAAGTTGCCTTGGAAAAGGCGGGAGTTGACCTGATCACCGGCGGAGAGTATAAGCGGGGAGAAAAGGTTATTTTAAAGGGAAAAGACACAGCTATCATAAAACAAAAAGATGATTTAGAATAGAAGAAAAATAATAAATCAGCCTGAAAATGACGGGATATTTTAATGTTCCATGTCATTTTCAGGCTGATTTTACAGGCTCAGACAGATACTAAGATTGTTTCTGGTTCTTCAGCTCCTGCATCTTCATAGCGCGCACCTTCAGCGGCAGCCCGAACAGGTTGATGAAGCCGTCTGCGTCGTGATGGTCGTAGAGATCGCCGGTTGTGAAGCTTGCAAGAGATTCACTGTACAGTGAATACGGGGAAGTCTCGCCTGCGCGGATGATGTTCCCTTTGTAAAGCTTGAATTTCACTTCCCCTGTTACATACTGCTGTGTTACGTCCATAAACGCCTGGATCGCCTCGCGAAGCGGTGTGAACCATTTCCCTTCATAAACGATCTGGGCAAATTTATTTCCCAGGTCCTTCTTTACCTCATATGCAGCGCGGTCGAGCACCAGCTCCTCAAGCTGCTGATGTGCCTCCATAAGGATCGTTCCGCCCGGTGTCTCATATACTCCGCGGGATTTCATGCCTACGACACGGTTTTCCACGATATCGATGATGCCGATGCCGTGCTTTCCGCCCAGGGCGTTCAGCTCTTTGATAATATCGGATACTTTCATCTCTTTGCCATTCACACTCTTCGGAACACCTGCCTCGAATGTCATGGTTACGTATTCTCCTTTATCCGGCGCTTTTTCGGGAGTTACGCCGAGTACGAGAAGATCATCGTAGTTGGGCTCGTTAGCCGGATCTTCGAGTTCCAGACCTTCATGGCTGATGTGCCACAGGTTGCGGTCACGGCTGTAGCTGTGCTGAGCGTCAAAAGGAAGATCAATGCCGTGCTGGCGGCAGTATTCGATCTCATCCTCACGGGACTGCATGGTCCATACATCTGTCATACGCCATGGAGCGATGATCTTGATGTCCGGAGCAAGCGCTTTGATACCCAGCTCAAAACGAATCTGGTCATTGCCTTTGCCTGTCGCGCCGTGGCAGATGGCAACAGCGCCTTCCTTGCGTGCGACTTCTACCAGTTTTTTTGCAATAGCAGGACGTGCCATTGATGTGCCGAGAAGGTATTTGTTCTCGTAGACAGCGCCTGCCTTTACGCACGGTACGATATAGTTATCGCAGAAATCATCAATAATGTTTTCGATGTATAATTTGGAAGCTCCTGAAAGTTTTGCCCTCTCATCAAGACCGTCCAGTTCTTCCCCCTGTCCGCAGTCGATGCAGCAGCAGACGACATCGTAGCCGAATGTCTCTTTCAGCCACGGGATAATGGCGGTAGTGTCAAGGCCGCCTGAATACGCTAATACAACTTTTTCTTTACTCATTTCAATTGCCTCCTGAATGTATTTTGTATTTTTATTCGCTTTTCCGCCCCACTGCAAACCCGACGGAAATCAGCTGGGATTGTCGCTTTTGCAAGCTAGAACCTACTATACACCAGAAGTTATAATTATGCAAGCAGAAATTTGAATGATTCAGAAATTATGCAAAAAATGCATACATAATGCATAAAAATGCAAAAATTATTCTGAATCATGCATAAAACTTACACATGGATACAGTCACGCGCTGATAGGCGCAGGGCCGCCGCGGCAGACAGGCAGCCCTGCAGCTGCTGGTTCAGCCCGCAGCGGATTATAAAGTTATGATTCCCTCACAGCATCGGAAGTCAGTATCGATGTTATGGGCGAAAACCCGCACTTTCAGATTCCTGACACTGCACAGGCCTTTCGGATCAGGTACGGAGACATTCAAATCCTCAGGAAGTATAAATTTGATGCATTTTACCAGAATATCACGGCATCCTTTGGAATTGTGGGCGGGGATCGTGAGTGTCTTTAGCCCCCGCTGATGTTCTTCGCCGTACGGATCGACTTCTGTGAGGATTACAGCCAGCGCTGTCCGTTTGTGCGGGCACACATTTTTAACTGTGACATCGAGCTGGACGATCCTGCCAGGAGATTCGAGATAAACGCTCCCCAAATCCGCCACGAGAGAATCCTGGCAGCCTTCCACTGTCAGTTCCACGGGGACGGGGCAGGATTCCGGAGTCGTCACGATCCCGCAGTCAACAGACACAGACGGATCCGGGAATGTGACAGCATTTCCTTCTGTATCCGTATAGATAATGGAAGCGTTGACTGCTTTTGTGCCGGTACTCTGTCCCACGTGCGTGACGTAGAACTCAAGGGAAGCTCCTTCATTTCCTGATACGCCGAGTTCCTGGATCTTCCACTGGAGAGTCGTATTACTGATCGTCATGGCAGTCCCTTTTGTCGGAGGGATCACATTTGTAATACGAAAATCCGGGTTTATGGTCTCGTTGATCACAATATTGGTTGCGCCTGGCTTGGAGATATTAGCGGCCAGATCAGCAAACAAATCTTCCAGGTCTGCATCGTCCGGGGTTACTGCAACGTGTGAGGCGTCCGGATCTGTCGCCCAGTCGTTGAGCACATCGATATCGATTCCGTCGTCACCGATAAGACCGATACAGTAAATGATGATGCCTGAGGCTCTTGCCGCTGCCGCTATCGGGGCCGGAGGCAGGCCGGAAGTTGTCTTGCCGTCTGTGAACATGACGATGACTCTGGCATTGGAAGATGAAGGGTCAAAGAGCTGGACAGCTTTGGCAAAGGCATCTGCATGGTTGGTAGATCCACCCGCGCTCAGACCGTTCACTGCACTTTTAAGAGCAGCCACGGAAGTGATGAGCTGGGTGTCCGCGGAAGCAGTATCCGCAAAGCTGACAATTCCGATCCGGCTTCCCGAACCGATTATCCCATCCTGTGAACCGTCTGTCGCTTCATCAATAATATCAATGAAGGTATCAGCCCCGGCTTTCATATTTGTAAGCGGAGTGCCGGTCATGCTTCCAGAGCGGTCAAGGATCAGCACGATGTCCGTCGGATTGGACGCGATGTCCGGAGCAGCTGAAAGGGCGAGGGTGATCTTCAGTGTTCCATTACAGTCTATCTGATCTGTACTGATTTGTTTGTTAGAATTTGTAATACCCATAATATTACCTCCATATATATAGTAAAAGGAGAGCTCTGCCTTACACTACATCATATGTGCCGCCGAGCGGTTATGTTCATACCCTGTCTGATTTTGTCTCAAACACCAGAGATCGCCGATTTTTTTGATGTGTTTATATATACTAAACTGTGTTGAGGGAGGAATATAATATACTGTATTAAGAGGATGGATAATTGTTACTTTTGTGTGAAACTAGTAAAATTTCCCTGTATTTTTTATTAAAATTATATAATCAAAAATGCAAAGGGATGCATAAAAAGTGCAAACTAAACGGTTTGAAATTTGGTATAATATCACTTGTAAGCAGATTACTTTCCGTGATATTTACGGAAGGGGCTTGTTGAAACAGCATGAGGAAAGGCTTTGACACCTGTCCGATAAATGCTAAATACCTAAAGAAAGGGGGATGAGAACATGCCAGATATTAGATTGACAAGGATCGACAATCGTCTGATTCACGGTCAGGTGGCGACACAGTGGTGCGGCGTTGTAGGCGCTAATCTTCTGCTTGTTGC